>NZ_QRLE01000003.1:0-138267 GCF_003473055.1 Collinsella sp. AM13-34
CCTCCCATTTCCCGATGTCCAAGAAATGGGAGGCAGTTCACCGGCACCTTTGTGGTGGTTTTGCTGACTCGTCCGACCTGTCCCAACGGTTTGTCTCAATCTGTAACAGGTAGGGCCCAAATAATCGGTTAGCTGTTACAGATCGAGACAGACCACGGATGCTCGGCCGAAAATCTCAATCTGTAACAGGTAGGAACGATTTTGCCCCTTAGATGTTACAGATTGAGATATTTGACAGCTTGAATCGGCATCGCCTACAGCGCGGCGACGACCTTGTCGCCCATCGTCGTGGTGCCGAGGATCTTATCTGCCGGGGTGTTGACATCGGCGATGTCACGGGTGCGCCAGCCCTCGTCGAGCACGCGCGCCACGGCGCTCTCGATCCACGCGGCTTGCTCGCCCATGTCGAGCGCGTAGGTCAGCAGCATCGCCACCGACAAGATTTGAGCCAGCGGATTGGCCACGCCGAGCCCCGCGATGTCAGGAGCGCTGCCAGCGCTCGGCCCAAACAGCGATACGCCATCATCCAGCGAGGCAGAGGCAAGCATACCGAGCGATCCGGTAATCTGAGCCGCCTCATCGGACAGGATGTCGCCGAACATGTTCTCCGTCACCACGACGTCAAAGTCTGCCGGTCGACTGATGAGCTGCATGGCGGCGTTGTCGACGAGCAGGTCCTCAAGCTCCACGTCGGAGTACTCCTCGTCTTGCACGCGATGCACGATCTCGCGCCACATGCGGCTCGTCTCCAGCACGTTGCGCTTGTCAACGCTCGTCACCTTGCCGCGACGTTTGCGCGCCGCCTCAAATGCCTGGCGCGCAATGCGCTCAATCTCGTACTCGCGATACTCCATCACGTCGACCGCACGCTGACCGGCCGCACCCGCAGCGCCCGCGCAGGTCACGGATGCGGGCGCCAAAGTCCCACGGCATGTTGTAGCCCATCGTATCGGGGATGTTCACGACCGTGGCACCGGCCTTTACGGCCGCCTCGATAATGCGCACCAGAAACTCCTGATCGGAGCGGCCGGCATCCTCGGCATAAAACTCAACATCGTCAACGAACTTGCGAGCATGTTTGACGGCATGGATCGCTCACTCAATTGCCCTTTCCTCAGTCATATGGAGCTTGTCGCGCAGGTGACTGGTGCTCACACCCAGCCCTGTATGGATACGGGGCCTCTGGGCCGTTTTGAGCGCCTCTGCAGCCACTTCGATATCCCTGTCGACAGCGCGCGTCAGGCCGCATACCGTGCATCGGTCGCCCGCAATCTTGCCAATCTCCTGTACGGAGCGAAAGTCACCAGGACTCGAGATGGGAAAGCCCGCCTCGATAACGTCCACGTTCATGCGCACCAGCTGGCGGGCGATGAAGAGCTTTTCCTCGGTATTCATGCTGGCGCCCGGCGACTGCTCACCGTCGCACAGGGTGGCGTCAAAGATTGTGATTTTGCGGCTTATATGTTCCTCCTGATTGACCGTTTTATGACAGATGGCTTTCAGGAGAGAGAGAAGGCCTAGAGATAGAAAAATACCCGTGTCGCTCATCACGCCTGAAAGCGGAAGACGATAGCGCACCCGGGTACAACAAATCGTTATAGCGAGATTACAACCCTAGCGCGCTATCCAATCTAGTAGCGCTAGGCCTAGGAGCTGTTGCGTGTTCTTAAACATGTTGGGCTCCCTTCGGCCTCGGGTAGTACTACATCGCGCTAAAGTACAACACAAGTAAAACCACCACAAGGGTGCCTGTCCCCTTCGTGGTGGTTTCGTTGACTCAAAAGCAAGAGACCTGGTCCTGCACGAGGCAGAACCGGGTCTCTTTAGCAATGCTTGCTTTGCTCAGGCAGTAACTGTTAGTTACTCAGCCAGGAAGTCGCGCTGGATAGCAGGATCGACCTTGACGCCAGGGCCCATGGTGGAAGACACGGAGATGGACTTGACGTACTTGCCCTTAGCAGAAGAGGGCTTGACGCGCAGGATCTCGGTGTACAGGGCAGCGTAGTTCTCGACGAGCTGCTGCTCGGTGAAGGACTTCTTGCCCAGGGGCACGTGGCAGATGCCGTAGCGGTCGGCGCGGTACTCAACGCGGCCAGCCTTGAGCTCGGAGACCATCTTGGCGACGTCCATGGTCACGGTGCCGAGCTTGGGGTTCGGCATGAGGCCACGGGGACCAAGGATCTTACCGATGCGGCCAACCTTGGCCATCATGTTCGGCGTAGCGATAGCGGCGTCGAAGTTGATCTCGCCCTTCTGAATCTGGGCGACAAGCTCGTCGGAACCGATGATGTCGGCGCCGGCAGCCTCAGCCTCGCGGGCCTTCTCGCCCTCGGCGAAGACGGCAACACGAACGGTCTTGCCGGTGCCGTGGGGCAGGGAGATGGAACCACGGATGTTCTGGTCAGCCTTACGAGTATCGATGCCCAGACGGAAGTGGGCCTCGACGGTCTCGTCGAACTTGGCGGTGTCGAGCTCCTTGATGAGCTTGGCAGCCTGAAGGGGGGTGTAGAGCGTGGCGCGGTCGATCTTCTCGGCAGCGGCGTTATAGCTCTTACCATGCTTAGCCATGTGCATTACCTCCTGTGGTTAAACGGGCGTGAGCCCTCCCACATCGTATCGTGTGCCCTATTGCACACATTTAACGGGCGCCCCGGTCGGAGCACCCGTCATTACCTAAAGAAATCGCTACTCAGCGATGGTGACGCCCATGGAACGGGCGGTACCGGCGATGATCTTCTTGGCGGCGTCAATGTCGTTGGCATTGAGGTCCGGCATCTTGATCTCGGCGATCTTGGTGAGCTGCTCCTGGGAGAGCTGACCGACCTTGTCGGCCTGGGGCTTAGCGGAACCAGACTTGAGGTTCAGCTCCTTCTTGATGAGGTGAGCCGCCGGCGGGGTCTTGGTGATGAAGGAGAAGGACTTGTCCTCGTAGACAGAGATCTCAACGGGGATGATGTCGCCCTTCTTGTCCTGCGTCTCGGCGTTAAAGGCCTGGCAGAACTGCATGATGTTCACGCCAGCAGCGCCCAGGGCGGGGCCGACGGGAGGAGCGGGGTTAGCTGCACCAGCAGGAATCTGGAGCTTAATGACGTTGGCAACCTTCTTCTCAGCCATGGTCATTCCTTTCGAATCACGAGTGTGAAGTACTTGCTATATCGTAAGCACGCACGTGTTAGAAGCACTCCTGAGATGAGCAGTCACAGAAGAAGCACGCTCGCGCGAACGGACGAAAACTTAAGCGATGACAGCGACCTGGTTAAAGTCGAGCTCGACCGGCGTCTCGCGGCCAAAGATCATCAGCGTGACCTTGAGCTTGCCAGCCTCGGTGTTAACCTCGGAGACCTTGCCATCAAAGTCGGTAAGCGGGCCATCGGTGACGCGGACGGACGTGCCGACCTGAATATCAACCGAGGTGCGCTTGGGCGAATCGCCCTTACCGGGACGACGAGTCATCTTGTTGTACTCGTCGCGGGAAAGCGGAGCGGGCTTGCCGTTGCCGCCTAGGAAACCGGTGACGCCGGGCGTGTTGCGAACACACGTCCAAGCATCGTCATCCATCTCCATGCGGACCAGGACATAACCCGGGAAGATCTTGGAATCCTTGGTCTCGCGCTTGCCACCCTCTTTGATCTCGGTGACGCGCTCCATAGGAATCTCGATATCAAAGATACGGTCCTGCATGCCCATGGTCTCGATGCGATGCTCAAGATCGGACTTAACGCGGTTCTCGTATCCAGAGTAAGTGTGAACGACGTACCAACGCTTAGACATGGTTTAGCCCCTCAATCCAGAGAACAGAGCAAGAGCCTCGCCAAAGCCAGCATCGAGCAGAGCGATGACGACGCCGACGACGATCAGAGAAGCGCAAACGACGACCGAGTAGTTCATGAGCTCCTTCTTATCGGGCCACGTGACACGCTTCATCTCGGACTTCACCGAAGCGAAATACTTCTTGGTGCGGGCGAAGAAACCAGGCTTCTCGTTCTTCTTAGACTTCGCAGCCTTCTCGCTCTTCTTGGCAACGGCCTTCTTGGCCTCAACCTTGGAGTTGGCGGCAGCGTTGTTGGCAGGTGCCGGCTGCTGTGCCTTCTTCTTGTTCTTCTTGTTGGCCATTTGGGTTACCTCCGCGCAATGCGCTTATACATGAGTAAACCGTAAGCCCCCAAGTGGGAGCTTACGGAATAATGACTGGCACGCCAGGAAGGACTCGAACCCTCAACACTCGGTTTTGGAGACCGATGCTCTACCAATTGAACTACTGGCGTATATGACTAGAGACTAGCGAGTCTCTTTGTGCAGCGTGTGGTGACGGCACCAGGGGCAATACTTCTTGATCTCCATACGATCAGGCATGGTCGACTTGTTCTTGGTGGTCGTATAGTTGCGGCGCTTGCACTCAGTGCACGCAAGAGTAACTAGAGTACGCATGTATCCTGAACCTTTCATTTCCGCCCCGTACGGGCACGAGTTGTTACTTTATCAGCTCCACGTAAGTGCTGTCAATGAAAACCTCGAGTCAATTGGTTCTCGGTGGATCCATTCATATTTGGAACACATCAATGAAGCCATCGAGATCTAATCGACGGTGCATCCAGGACCATTATCGATCCTCTCGACACCAGCAACGGCTCAACATCCATTGCAGAAAAGAACCCGGCACCCATATAAGTGCCGGGTTCTCTAAGTCAGCTATATCAAAGAGCTAATTTACTCAATGATCGTGGAGACGATGCCCGAACCGACGGTGTGGCCACCCTCGCGGATAGCGAAGCGCAGGCCCTCCTCCATGGCGATCGGGTGGATGAGGTCGCCCTCGATGGTGATGTGGTCACCAGGCATAGCCATCTCGGTGCCCTCGGGGAGCTTGACCGTACCGGTAACGTCGGTGGTACGGAAGTAGAACTGAGGACGATAACCATCGAAGAACGGGGTGTGACGGCCGCCCTCCTCCTTGGTCAGAACGTAAATCTCACCGGTGAACTTGGTGTGCGGGGTAACCGAACCGGGCTTGCAGAGAACCTGGCCGCGCTCGATGTCCTCGCGCTTGATGCCGCGGAGCAGCAGACCGACGTTGTCGCCAGCCTCGCAGAAGTCCATGGACTTACGGAACATCTCGATACCGGTAACGACGGTGTTCTGGGTATCCTTGATGCCGACAATCTCGACGGGCTCGTTGAGCTTGAGCTCACCGCGCTCGACACGGCCGGTAGCAACGGTACCACGGCCGGAGATGGTCATAACGTCCTCAACGGCCATCAGGAACGGGAGGTCGTTGTTACGAGCAGGCGTCGGGATGTACTCGTCGACAGCGTTCATGAGCTCGCGAATGGCGTCCATCCACTTGGCGTCGCCCTCGAGAGCGCCCAGAGCGGAACCACGGATGACGGGGATGTCGTCGCCGGGGAAATCGTACTCGGAGAGGAGCTCGCGGGTCTCCATCTCGACGAGGTCGATGAGCTCGTCATCGTCGACCATGTCGCACTTGTTCAGGAAGACGACGATGTAGGGAACGCCAACCTGACGGGCGAGCAGGATGTGCTCGCGGGTCTGAGCCATGGGGCCGTCGGTAGCGGCGATGACCAGGATAGCGCCGTCCATCTGAGCAGCACCGGAGATCATGTTCTTGACGTAGTCAGCGTGGCCCGGGCAATCAACGTGAGCGTAGTGACGGGCAGCAGTCTCGTACTCGACGTGGGAGACGGAGATCGTAATGCCGCGCTCGCGCTCCTCGGGAGCCTTGTCGATGTTCTCGAACGCAGTGAAGTCAGCCTTGCAGCCCTCGGTCTCGGAGAGAACCTTGGTGATGGCAGCGGTCAGCGTGGTCTTGCCGTGGTCGACGTGACCAATGGTGCCGATGTTAACATGCGGCTTAGTGCGCTCAAACTTCTCTTTGGCCATAAAGCCCTCCTCTAAACAGGTCGTCCCCGGACGGGACTTTGCCTTTATACCATAGTGGCCTCTCAACATACTATTGAGAAGCCACCGTGTTACCTATGGTAGCGGTGACTGGATTCGAACCAGTGACGCCACGGGTATGAACCGTGTGCTCTAACCAACTGAGCTACACCGCCGGATGGAGCCTGCAACCAGACTTGAACTGGTGACCTCTTCGTTACCAACGAAGTGCTCTACCGACTGAGCTATACAGGCACTTGACGGGTGGGAGCTATAGGATTCGAACCTATGTAGGCAGAGCCAACGGGTTTACAGCCCGTCCCCATTAACCACTCGGGCAAACTCCCAATCGTTCAAGTATCCGCAGGTCCTTTGGTCTTTTGGACCGCCGCCCCCGCGAACGAAAAAGATAATACGATGCAACCTTGGGGGCTGTCAACGAAAACCTCTAGATACACGGCCCCGGGCGTATCTATAGCCCCGTGACCTGCGGTTTTGTTGAGTTTGGATATGAAGGACGCTGGATTTGCATATAGCGGTAACATTTCCCGAGGGAACACTTTGGCGTAGTGGAGTGAGCCTGCAGATTATTACTTCGATAACGACTCATTTGCACCTATATATAGGTCGAGATCGGGCTTCCTTGGCAAATTCGAGCGTGGATGTTCTCCCGTTTGAAATCGAGCGTGGATAATCTCCCGCTTTTGACGTGCCACTGGGCCCAAAGTGGCAGATTATCCACGCTCAGTCTCCAGGTGGGAGATTATCCACCCTCGTATGTCCGATAATCCACGCTCGATCAAGCAGACCAGGGGCTTCACCGTTTTCATCTCGATCTGTAACAGTAAGAGGGTTATTCCTCCCCTATCTGTTACAGATCGAGATACCACGCAGCGACCCCAGCTTACGTCTCATTCTGTAACAGCTTGAACGGTTTTCAGCCTCTTCGTGTTACAGATTGAGATATTACCCACCAACCCGTCTTAACATCTCAATCTGTAACAGCTTGAAGAGAAATACCGGTCTAGATGTTGCGGATCAAGATTGAATCGCTTGGGCTGAATGTCCCCAAGATATTGGCTGGCGGTCACTAGAACTCAATCTCGTCAAAGTCAAAAGCTTTCAAAGTGAGTCCAACGAGTTTGTCTGTGCGCTCCTGAATCTGCTCGCTCGTCCAGGTATCAGTGTTTACCAACTCGTTGTTCAGGTTCAACCCGTTGCGGTATCCGACATTCGCCCCGTTGACATCCTTGCGGTCTCGCTTGGTCACAAAGGGCATGTTGCTCAGCTTTGAGTTATACCCGGTGATGGTTAGATTACCAAGCGTGTGGACCTGTTTCTCCTGCACCTCAATCGCCTTAGACATGTCGCCGTCCGCAACCATCTTCACCCATTCATCTGGAATGTTCTTGCCCTGAGGGAAGATGTGCTCGATTGTCCAGACGTAGTTTCCGGAGGCGTATCGTTCCCAAAGTGGCTTCATCTCTTTCGTAACGCTCGGAGATGCGATAACAGTAAGGATGTAGCGCGTCATATCGGGATTGACGTCGTAAATCGGCCCCTCAAGACGTTCTTTGAAGAAAGCGTCGCTGGCAGACACATCGACGAGACGCTTCTTGATGTACTCCGCGGCTGCAATGCCCTTGAGCCCCTCGCTTTCGAGGCTCTCACAAATACTGATGAAGAGTCTCTCAAGATCACGTGTGGGAGGTGTATCGGTGAGGTTGCGCCGGACAAAGAAGCAGACGAGGAGCTTAACAAGAAGCGCGAGGGTTTCATCTTTTAGCTCCAATTGGCTCTGCTTCTTAAAGAGGAACAGCAGCAACAGGTAAGATGCGACGCCCTGCGCTCTCGAAAGCTCCAAAAGCTGATGCGAAAGCTCGGAATCCGGGCTCTCTTGATCGAGTCCAATGATCCTCGAATAGAGTGCGGAATTCTCGGTCAGCTCGTCCAACACCTTAAGGGCGCCGTCATCAGATTCCATCCGCTTCTCGTAGATTTTCAGAAGGTTGGACCGCGTGGCAACGGAACCGAGGGGGAGCTGGGAACCAGATTCGCCGATAAATGGCTTGTTCACCTCCCGGCGGAAGGCGTCGTAGTTCTGGCGGAAGAAGCGTTCCTGCGTCTTGTAGTCATCGCCGAGATTGTGGAGCACTTCCTGCCAGCGTTCAAAGTAATAGTTGAGCTGTCCGTCATCCACCCCGGCAACCTTGCCGAGAAGCATGTTCTTGATAAGGTCAACGGCGCTCAAGGGAACACCGCGGTTGTTCAGGGACGCGAACAAGGTGTAGGCGTCAGCATGACTATCGACGGTAATCTGGACCACGACCGCCGAACACACCAACCTGCAGATATCAAGGAGGCAGCGAACGCACTCGATTCCATCCCTGCCCTCAACGTCCTCACCCAGCCGATCGTAAAAATAGTTGAATGCCTTAGACATCTTTCTTAGACCAAGGAACTTCGGCTTTTGTATAACCGTATCTAAGCCGATATGTTCCTTCAAAATCCAGCGGTAATCCTCAAGGTTATGATTCTGAACCTGAGGAATAACGCGCGTGATTGACTTGTCAGATTTCAAGATCAGACGATTGCGCAAGGGTCGAATATCGTCCAACATCATGTCGTCATCGATAGAATCCTTATGCTCCATGATGCGAGTATAGAGGGCGGCAAGGAGAAGACTGAGCGTCGTCAGGCGTTGCTGGCCATCGATAACTTCATAGTGAATGGTATCCATCTTGGAATTCACGGTCCCGTTCACGACAATAAACGAGCCCAGGAAGTAACCGGCGTCGTTTTGGGTGATGTCATCATAGAGATTCGCCCAGTCGCGCTGATTCCAAGTGTATTCGCGCTGGTAACGAGGAATGTCATAGATTTTTAGCATATCGGTCGACAGAATATTGGCAACCGTTGGGTCCTCTACGCTATTAATCATCATGGGTCCTTTCAATCGCCTTGCTCACAAACGACGGGAAATCCTTGTCGCTCTTGACTTCTCGCGCCGAATTAAATCTAGACTATAGTAATACCCATGGGCTACAGGAAAGAGAGCCGTGCACGGCGTGCGATCTTTCGAGAAGCGGCATCGGAGCTCTCAGCGCCTTGGTCACTTTCCACTCTATCCCAGTTGGAGACACAAAGCCCAAAACTCTAATGGAGACAGCAACTGTAAGCTTGGCTTTTCCCGCCTCATTGCACGCGTTTATTGACAATGAGCATCGGTTGCAAAGCACACAAGTGCACTTTCAGATTTAATTGTTGCATATTTGTTGCATGAGCTGTTGCATGAGAAGGCAGAATCAGAGGCTATATCGCCTCTGACCTGCGAAAACTCATGGAGCCAGTGACAGGAATCGAACCCGCAACCCACTGATTACAAATCAGTTGCGCTACCGTTGCGCCACACTGGCACACTTGGCGCTTTCGCGCGAAGCCAATTAAGAATAAAGGAATTGCGGACGAGGCGCAACAGGACGCACAGCGTTATACAAATATGCAAAATCCAGCAACAACACGTACCAGGCCCGTTCATTTCTGTCAGTTCGCCCTCAATCTTAAAACCCTTCGTCAAAACGAATAGTTTTAATTACAATGAAATAGATAAAACTATTCGTTCTGGCGAAGGGTTTCGCGATGTTAACTACCAAGGAAGCCGCCGAACTGCTCGACATCACTCCGCGCAGGGTGCAGGAGCTCATAAAAAACGGAGCACTTGAGGCCCGGAAGGCTTCTGGCGTGTGGCTTATCGACAAAGACAGCGTAGACACGCGACTCCGCTCCGCAACCAAAAGAGGGGGACGGCCTCGTCGTGGACACGGGAAAAGCGAGATCGCATTCACCCTCATGAATCGCACGCACGAGGTCGCCCAGCTGGTCTACAGCACATCGCGAAAAGACTTTACCCACATCGGTGCCGACATCGATTACGCCCACGCCCCTATTGGAGTATTTGGCCCTAATAGCCCCATATCGCTCGACTCCTTCCGCATCTGGTGGCGCGGCCGCGGTATCCCGCTCGCACGCATTGGGCTAGCCTCCCTGCTTGCAGAAGCCGCAGTCGATGTTCCCGATGAACTCGTACAGCGAAATCTTGGTCTCTCCTTATCCGACCAGTATTGGATTAGGCCCCAAGACTCCGGTCTCGCGTGGGAAGATATCAATTTCTTCAATAATGCTTTTGACGACGTCTCTCTCAGCATCGCGCCCTTCGCCCCAGAGGGCAAGGCGGCTGCCGCAAAGCCCGACAACACCTCGGACGGCAATCTTCAAAAGTACTGGACATGCGAGGGTGACCGTCGAATCCTCCACAAGGCAGGTGCGCATCTAAACCAGGAACCCTATAACGAGATGGTGGCGACTGCACTTCACCGTCGCATCCTAAACGCTTGCGATTATGTACCCTATTCGCTCGAAGGCGTGGGTACTTCTGCCCTGAGCATATGCGATGTCTTCTTAACTGATGAAGAAGAGTATGTCCCTGCGTTCTATGTAAACCAGCACGCAAACGCAGATGAACGGCTAACCGACTACGAGCGATATGTAGCAAACTGCGAAGAGCTCGGGGTGACAGGCGTCAAGGATGCCCTTGACCGCATGATTGTATGCGACGACATCATCGCCAACTATGACCGCCATTGGCGTAACTTTGGCCTTGTACGAAACGTCAACACGCTAACCTGCAGACCTGCCCCCATCTTCGATTCGGGCTCATCGCTCTGGTGCAACATTTCTCTTGAGGAGCTTCGGGCAGGAGAGCACAGTTTTACCAGCGCGCAGTTTCATTCAAGCCCCGCGAAACAAATGCTGCTTGTTGAGGATATGAGCTGGTTTGACGGCGACAAACTCGAAGGCTTCGTTGACGAGGCACTCGAGATTCTGTCCAGAAACGACGCGCTCACGGCAAGGCTGCCATATCTAAAAGAGGCACTTACATGGCGCCTCCGTAGAATGATCGACATCGCTGAATGGAGTTAGCGAGACAGCGTCGCACCGTCAGCTCCCCTACCTCCCGCGGAGGGCCTTGAGCTTTGCCAGGGCATCGGGGCTCAGGCGGCTGCCCAGGGTCATCTTGATCTGCGGAGCTTCCTCTGCCTCGTGAACGTCGTTATCGATCTGCTTGATCTCGTCCACCAGCATGCGGCTCGAGATGCGCGTGACTCCCTTGCCCATGACGACGGCCTGGATCGTGCCGTCGCTCGACACCACGGAGCACGCGCGACCTTCCTCGCGCGCCTCAATGCAGAGCTTTTGCACCACGGTATCGGCAGAGACACCCGTCGGCGAAAACTCGATGCGCACGCCACGGGCCGGCAGGTTGGGGCGCTCGCTGGAGATATTGCCCGCACCGTCGAACACGATCACGGCCTCGTAGCGGCCCTGGGCAAACGCGGCAACATCGTTGATGAGTGCCGTGCGCGCCATATCGTGAACGTCGCTGGAATACGGATCATCGGAATGGTCGTAGACGAGCTTTTCGTAGCGCGGCGTGCAGTGGATCACGTTGTAGCCGTCGACCACCAGCAGCTCGGGCTTATTGGAGTGCACCGTCGAGACCGGGTCGGCGATGGCCTGCGCAAACGCATTGCCGCCCACGCCATAGGTCGCGGCCGAAACAATCGGCTTGGCCGAGCCTTCGCCAAAGCGCTTGGCCTTGGACTTGGCGCGGTTCTTCTTGGACATGCGCTACTCCTCCCCCATGAGCTCGCCGGCATTGCGGCGCAGCCACTCAAAGCACAGCGCGGTGGTCGCCTGGGCCACGTTGAGACTCTCGGTCATGCCGCGCTGGGGAAGCTTGGTCAAAAAGTCACATTTCTCGAGCACCAGACGCGAGATGCCGTCGCCCTCGGAGCCCATGACGAGCGCCACGCGGCCCTCGAAGGGAGCATCCCAGCAGCTGCCCTCGGCATGCTCGGAAGCGCCACCCACCCAAAAGCCGGCGGCCTTGAGGTCATCGAGCGCACGGGAGATATTGGGCACCTGCGCGATAGGCAGATGCATGACGGCGCCGGCGGAGGTCTTGTAGCTGCCCACGGTCACGCCGGCGGCACGCTTGTTGGCGATGATGACGCCCGCTGCGCCCACAACCTCGGCAGAGCGCACGATGGCGCCAAAGTTACCGTCGTCGGTCACATGGTCGAGCACCACGACAAGCGCCGGGCCCTCGCCTGCGCGGTCGAGGATGTCGGCGACATCGGCGTAAGGGAAGTTGCCCACCTCGAGCGCAATGCCCTGGTGAGCGCCATGGCTCGACAGCGCATCGAGCTGCGCGCGCGGCACATACTTAATGCGGACGCCCGTGGCGTTGAGGTCATCGACCAGGCGCGACAGAGCGGCATCGCGCTCCCCGCCCTCGGCGATGAGCGCGCACTTGATGGGAAAACCGGTGCGCAGCGCCTCGGCGGCAGCACGACGACCTTCGATAAACTCGCCCTTGGGAACCTGGATAGCGTCGCGGTTACGATCGCGTTGCGGACGTGCGGCCTGGGCGCGATCGCGCTGGCCCTTGGGAGCGGCAGCGCGGTCGTTGCGGCGAATCGGACGCGAGCCAGAAGCAGTCTGCTTGCCGCCACGAGGCGCACGCTTGCGATTGTCGGCCATAAAACGGCCTCCTTTAAATAATTTTCAAACAGGACAAAAGAAGCGACCGCTTAAGACGAATAGCTCAAGCGGTCGGTACGGGTTTTCCAAGTGCCCGAGATTGCCGTGAAAGAGGAGCGACGCGTACTTGAGTACGCGAGCGACGGTTTGAACGGCAAGGTCGGGTGCTTGGGAAACCCGCGGGGATTAGAGAGATTTAATACGAGTGCCCGCGGCAGTATCCTCAATGGTGAGGCCCAGGTCCTTGAGCTGGTCGCGGATGGCGTCGGCCAGATCCCAGTTCTTGGCAGCGCGGGCCTCGGCGCGGGCCTCGAGAATCTTGGCAGCGGCCTCGTCCACGTCGTCGCCCGTGTAGGCAACCAGGCCGGCGGCTACGCCCAGCAGGCCCAGCGGCAACTCGACCTTTGGCTCGGGGAGCTCAACGCCAAACGTATCGAGCAGCTCGACCAGCGTATCGGCGGCGGCAAACGCGGCGGCCTTATCGGCAGCGTCGCCCGCCTGCTCCAGGTACTGGTTGCACTCGGTCACAAAGCCAAAGACGGCACCCATGGCACCGGCGGTGTTAAAGTCGTCGTCCATGCACTCCTTAAAGGTGGCACGGGTCTCGGCGGCCTTGGCGGCAAACGCCTCGGATGCTGCCTCATCGGCATCGGCCGTCGCATGGTTCGCGGCCCAGCGCAGGTTCTCGACCGTACCGGCGATACGCGTGAGCGAGTTCTCGGCACCCTCCAAGCGCTCCCAAGAAAAGTCGAGCGGCGAGCGATAGCTCGTCTGCAGCATCAGCAGGCGCAGGGCGGCAGCGGAATGCTGCTCGAGGACCTCGGCCAGCGTAAAGAAGTTGCCGAGCGACTTGGACATTTTCTCGCCGTCTACCAGCAGCATGCCCGTGTGCATCCAGGTGTTGGAGAAGCCCTGGTGCCAGGCGCAGGTGGCCTGGGCGCACTCGTTCTCGTGATGCGGGAAGGCAAGGTCGGAGCCGCCGCCGTGGATGTCGATCGGGGTGCCCAGGTAGCGATGCACCATGGCGGCGCACTCGGTGTGCCAACCGGGACGGCCCTCGCCCCAGGGGCTCGGCCAGCTGGGCTCGCCGGGCTTGGCAGCCTTCCACAGGGCAAAGTCGAGCGGGTCGTTCTTGTCCTCGTTCTCCTCGATGCGCGCGCCAACCATAAGGTCGTCGATGTTGCGGCCCGAGACCTGACCATAGTTGGAATCGCTGCGCACGGCAAAGTACACGTCGCCGTTATCGGCGGCGTAGGCGTGGCCCTGCTCGATGAGCGTCTTGATCATGGCGATCATGGGGCCGATCTCTTTGGTGGCGCGGGGGCGCACATCGGGATCGAGCACGTTGGCGGCACGCATGACGCCGATGAACTTGTCGGAGAACTCCGTCGCGACCTCGGCAGCCGTACGGCCCTGCTCGTTGGCGCGCTTGATGATCTTGTCGTCGACATCGGTGAGGTTCTGGGCGAACGTGACCTCGTAGCCGCTCGCGATGAGCCAGCGACGAATCACGTCAAAGCTGATGAACGTGCGGGCATTGCCGATGTGGATGTTGTCGTAGACCGTGGGGCCGCACACGTACATGCGGACCTTGCCGGACTCGATGGGCTGGAACTCTTCCTTTTTATGGGTAGCGCTGTTGTAGATACGCATTCGTTACTCCTTAACGGTTTTCTGTAGCAGGCAGACGGCCCAGGCGCCGATTCCCTCGCCCTGGCCTTCCCAACCGAGCTTTTCGGTCGTAGTGGCGGCGACGCCCACGTTTTCGACGTCGACGCCCAGGGCATGGGCAAGGTTGGCGCGCATGGCATCGCGGTGCGGGGTGATCTTGGGTTGCTGGCAGGCAATGGTGCAATCGGCATCGACAAACTCAAAGCCCAGCTCGCGCGCATAGTCCATCACGCGAGCGAGCAGCACCATCGAATCGGCACCCTCGTAGGCGGGATCGGTGTCGGGGAATAGCTTGCCGATGTCTCCCCCGCGGCAGGCGCCCAGAATGGCGTCGGCCAAGGCATGCGCGAGCACATCGGCATCCGAGTGGCCCAGCAGGCCGCGCTCGTAGGGAATGTCAACCCCGCCGATGATACATCGACGCCCCTCCACCAAACGGTGAACGTCGTAGCCGTGGCCAATGCGCAGGTTACTGAACATGGGGAAGGTCCTCTCCCTCGGCCATGCGGCCAAGCAGAATCGCGGTTACGGGACGCAGGTCCTCGGGCACCGTCACCTTAAGGTTATCGCGCGGGCTCTGGACACAGCGGACGCGCCCGCCCATGCGCTCGACCAGCGAAGAATCGTCGGTCCCGATAAAGCCCTCGGCGATAGCTGCGGTGTGGGCGCGCTTCATGGCGTCGACGCTAAAGATCTGCGGCGTCTGCGCGGCCCAATAGAGCTCGCGCGGCGGCGTCTCGACGATATTGTCGCCGTCGACAATCTTGAGCGTGTCGATCGCGGGCTGACCGCACACGACACCGTCGAGGGCGCGGTCGCTCACGAGCACGTCGATCGCATGATCGATGGCCTCGGTCGTGATGAGCGGACGGGCGCCGTCGTGGATGGCGACATATTCGAAACCCGCCGGTACCGCATGCACGCCGGCACGGGTGGAGTCCTGGCGGGTATCGCCGGCATCGGCGAAGCTGATGGGCGTGTCATAGTCAAACGGGTCGATGGCCAGGCGGCGCATCTCGGCACGGCGCTCGGCAGGGCACACCACCACGATGTGGCCGACCTTGTCGCTACGATCGAACGCGCGGATGGACCAGCTCATGAGCGGACGACCCGCCACGTTAACGAGCTGCTTGCCGCCGGGATTTCCAAAGCGCTGGCCGCTGCCGCCGGCAACGACCACGGCGCATACGGGCGCCATTATGCGTTCCCCTGTTTGGTGCCCTTCATGCGGTACAGCGAGTCCGCAAGAATGGCAGGGTTGTTGACGCCAAAGTCGCCCAGGCGCTCCGGATCCTCGCTAATGTCGTCCATGAGCTCCTGCAACGAGCCGTACTCGTCGACGATCTTCTCGGCCACGCCGTCGCGCACGACGGACACGCGCGAAAGCGTGCGCAGGCCC
The DNA here is from genome assembly GCF_003473055.1 of Collinsella sp. AM13-34. Lineage (NCBI taxonomy): Bacteria > Bacillati > Actinomycetota > Coriobacteriia > Coriobacteriales > Coriobacteriaceae > Collinsella > Collinsella sp. AM13-34. The sequence goes on from NZ_QRLE01000003.1 coordinate 15,569, forward strand.
AGTGGCGTCATGACGGAGTCCTCGTCCAGGTCGTCGTAACCCAGAACCGCCGCCACATGCTGTGGGTCGGACAGGTCCTTAGGTGTCATACGGCTTAGGTTGGCGCGAATCTTCTCGGCATTAGCCTCGGAAGAATCACTTGCGTAGTCGCGGATCATCAGGTCATACTCGGTATCCATGCTGGAGCCCGCGAGCTGCTCGAGCTGCATCTGCACGAGCTTGCCCTGGTTGCCCAACTTGACGATGCAATCCTTAAGCTCAGTCTTTGCCTGCTGCATGATCTCGAAGCTCGAGAAAATACCGGTAATGTCGGCGAGCGTAACGTAGTCGTCGAGCTCGAGGGCCGTCAGACGCAGCAGGGAGCGGTCGAGCGACTGACGGGTAGTCTGGAGCGTGGCGACGAGCTGGTTGACCGAGCTCATGATGGTGGTGACGGGCTGGATCTCGTAGCTCTTGCCGTGAACGTACACGTTGACGACGGCACGACGGGCCGAGACCGAGATCACAATGGCATCGGTGAGCACCGACATGCGAGCGGCGGTGCGATGACGCATGCCCGTCTCGCTCGTGGCAAGCGAGGGATCGGGATTGAGATGGAAGTTGGCGCGCAGGATCTGGGTGAGGTCGCCGTCGATGACGATGGCGCCGTCCATCTTGGAGAGCTCGAACAGACGGTTCGAGGTGAACGAAATGTTGAGCGGGAAGCCGTCGTTACCGGCAGCGAGCACGTTTTCGGTGTCGCCAACGCAGATAAGGGCGCCCAGGTGACCGGCGATGATCATGTCGAGGGCAGTGCGGATCGGCTGACCAGGTGCCGTCAGACGGATGGCCTGTTCCATACGCTTTTGCAGCTCGTTCTTATCCAAGGCATCGCTCCCATCGTATACGCTCCATAAACGCTAAATAGTTTCTCACGGTTTGTCCCCGCGGCGCTCGCGAAATCCGATGCTTACAGAATGAGCGAACACAGCTGAGAGCCCCAATCCAAATGAGCTGCTTATGTGGTAGCATCGGGATTCGCATAAATGAGGGAGTAGTCGCGTGATCGGGTTCGCCTCCGGTGGCGCGGCAAGTCAACACACTGGCCGATGCGGCCTGGCTTGCCTTAATGAACGAGACTCGTGGCTGTGCGCGCAACGCGTACGCCACGGGTCTTTTTTGTTACTCCCCCAAGAGGTACACGCGGGCCCGCCCGCAGAGAGGGAGCCAGACTATGGGACTCGCAGAGCTCGTGCTGCTCGCCGTTGGCCTTTCGATGGATGCCTTTGCCGTATCCATCTGCAAGGGCCTTGGCATGAAGAAGATCAACCTTAAAGTCGCCGTGGTGCTCGGCCTGTTCTTTGGCGGCTTTCAGGCCGGCATGCCCGTAATCGGATGGGCGCTTGGCAGTCAATTCATGGGCATCATCGGACCCATCGACCATTGGATTGCCTTTATCCTTTTGGCCTTTATCGGCGGCAAAATGCTGTGGGAAGCCTTTACCGAGGACGAGAATGAAGGCGACGGCAAGGATGCCGAAAAGATTGACCTGGGCGAGTACCTGATCCTCGCCATCGCCACCTCAATCGACGCCCTAGCCGTAGGCATCTCATTTGCGGCGCTCTCGGTTGACATCGTTCCCGCTGTATCGCTTATCGGCGTCACAACGTTTATCTTCTCCGTCGCCGGCGTAGCGATCGGCCACACCTTTGGCGCGCGCTACGAAAAACCTGCCACCATCGTGGGCGGCATCGTGCTCATCCTCATCGGACTTAAGATCTTGCTTGAGCATCTGGGGATTTTGGCGCTGTAACGCCAAACACAATCGCTCAAAACTCAACGCCAGTACAAGGCCTCATGCAAAGTTTTGCATGAGGCCTTTTCGTGCAGACTTTTGCATGTCATACTGATATGCAAAAGTCTACATGTTGGAGATCGCCATGGATACCCTTCCCATCACCACACCACGCCAAGCTGGCATCTATGTGCGTCAGGCACGCGAGTCGCAGGAAATCACCCGTGCGGCCCTCGCTAAAAAAGCCGGCGTTTCGGAGCGCCTGCTCGCATCGCTCGAGCTAGGAGACGCCACGGGTATTCGGCTCGACAAGTTGCTGTCCGTCTTTAATGCACTCGGCATAGGTCTCTTTGCGCAAAGCGATAACGACTCCATCGCATCGCCCTCCGAACATCCGACGACGAAAGCGGACCTCCCTATCGCGAACTCGAATGCCCTGCCAAAGCCAAGCGTAGGCAGACGACCCGCTCGACAGGGAACGCCATCTTCCTATGGTGCCTTGCTGGCCCAAATCGCAGCCGAGCAAGGCCTTTCCGGCACTTCAGGCCTCTCCTTTGGCTGTAAGGTTGTGAAATAAATGGCAGAGATGGAGCTTGCAACCCTCATTTGTGGCGAAATCGCAGGCACTCTCCGGCAAGACAAGCATGGACTCTGCAGCTTTGTATACGCCCCAACCTATCGCGGAGCACCGCTATCGCTAACAATGCCGCTTTCCAATCGCACGTATGGCCATAACATCGTCCGCCCGTTCCTATTTGGCCTTTTGCCCGACAGTCAAGAGCAGCGTCGCGCTATTGCCGCCGAGTATGACGTTGCATCCAACAACCCCGTCGCCCTCTTGTGCCATATCGGTCTTGACTGCGCAGGGGCCGTTCAGTTTTGTCGAACCGATCAATTAGGCGCCGCCCGCGGCAGGGTCTCGGCATACCGCCCGCTTACCAATTCTCAAATCGCTCACAAGCTCAAAGCAATTCGCGATGACGAAAGAGAGACATGGATGGGCTCCAACGAAAGCTGGTCCCTGGGCGGCAACCAAGGCAAATTTGCACTAGCTTGGCATGATGGCCAATGGTGCGAATGTCTAGGGTCATCCCCCACTACCCATATCTTCAAAAATGGTGTCGTTGGGTTCAAACATCAGGCCTTAAACGAATTCGTCTGCATGAAAACGGCTCGGCGTGTTGGCATTCCAACTGCCAACGTCTCCTATTGCACATTTGAAGACGAAGCCGCGCTCGTCGTTGAACGGTACGACAGAATGGTCAATAGCAGCGGAAATATCGAAAGGCTGCATCAGGAGGACTTTTGCCAGGCGCTCGGTGTATTGCCAAGCCAGAAATACACCGCCGACGGAGGACCAACCACACGAGACATCCAAGAACGACTGATTAACACAGTCCCCCACCACATGAATCTTGTGCTTTTTACCTATATGTTGTTCTATAACGCCATTATCGGAGCGCCTGACGCACACGCTAAAAACTACTCGCTCATCCTAGGTAAAGGCACAAACGCAGCGCTCGCACCCATGTACGATGTCGCATCGGGCTTGGCGTACGAGCGTATGCGCCGCCGGGCGCGCCTTGCCATGAGCGTTGGCGGCGAAAATCGAGTGGGGCGCATCGGTCCAGGCGCTATCCGCCGATACCACGGTATGGGCGACCCCGCGCTGGAGGCGGCGCTCACCGATGCCGGGCTATCCGAGAAGTTTTGCTTTGCGACCATGATGGACCTCGCCTACGAGGTGCCCATTTGCATGGAAGAGATCATGGACGAATACGCCGACCTGCCCGGCATGGCGGACCTGCGCGAGCACATGCTCGGCCCCGTCCGCGAAAACTGCCAGCGCACCCTCGACCTCATCAAGGCGGATATGGGCTAGGCGCCAATCAATCCACATTTCTTAAAAGAAGAGGGGGGCACCCGTCGCAAAAGTTCGGATGCCCCCTCTCGTAATGTCATTTGCAATCCGCTAGCACGTGGCTCGAACTGCTGCTAGCGCGACCCTTACGCGGCAAGGCGCTTGAGGACGTCGATGAGCAGCTCGTAGAAGCGCTCGGCAGAAGCGAGCTCCATGCTCTCGTCCGGGGTGTGGACATCGGAGAGCGTCGGGCCCACGGCGATGGCGTCCAGGCCGTGCAGGGCCTCAGCAAACAGGCCGCACTCAAGGCCAGCGTGAATGGACTCGATGCGCAGCTCGGAGCCAAAGAGCTCGCGATAGCTCTCGACAAAAACGTCGCGGATCGGCGAATGCTCGGCATAGCTCCAGCCGGGATACTCGAACTCGAACTTGGCGTCGAAGCCCAAGACATCGGCCAGCGTCTGCAGGCGGTCCTTGAACTCGTTCTGCAGCGAGGTGATCGAGGAGCGCGGGGACAGCATGATCTTGACCTGGTCGTCGGAAGTGGCGACCACGCCGATGTTGGAGGAAACCTCGACGGAGCCGTCAGTGGCGACGTTGCGGCGAATCACGCCGTTAGGGGCAAGACGCAGGGCGCGGATGAGGGCAAGCGCGGACTTCTGATCCATGGCCTCGACCTCGGCGTCGTCGGCAATCTCGACGGTGCAGGTAAAGCCGGGGTCGAAGACCTCGAGCTCGGCAGTGACGTCGGCGATGATGTCCTTTGCGATCTGGGCCGCGGCCTCGGCGGCAGCGTGGTCGGCGTAAACCAGCTCGGCCTTGCACTCACGGTTGATGGCGTTGTCCTTAGTGCCGCCGTTAAAGCTAACGATGGCGGGCTCGCCGGCGACCATCAGGCGGTCGATGATGCGGGCCATGATGAGGTTGCCGTTGCCGCGCTCCAGGTTGATATCGTTGCCGGAATGACCACCCAGTAGGCCGGAGATGTCGAGCGTGAGGGTGCTGCCGGTCTTGTGCTCGCGCACGATGGGGCAGGTGTAGGTAACAACGACGCCGCCAGCGCAGCTGACGGTGGCAACGCCCTCTTCCTCGGAGTCAAGGTTAATCATGGTGCGGGCGCTAATCTGGGACTTGTCGAGCGTCTCGGCGCCGACCAGGCCAGTCTCCTCGTCGGTGGTGAATACGCACTCGAGGGCGGGGTGAACGATCGAATCGTCGTTGAGCACAGTAAGCATCAGAGCGACAGCAATACCGTTGTCGGCGCCCAGGGTGGTGCCGTTAGCGGTGAGGACGCCGTCCTTCACGACCAGGTCGATACCGTCGGTCGTAAAGTCGTGCTCAACAGAGCCCAACTTGTCGCACACCATATCGATGTGGCCCTGCAGCATCACAGTCGGGGCATTCTCGGCGCCGGCAGAAGCGGGCTTGCGAATGATGACGTTGTAGACCTCGTCCTGGTACACATCGAGGCCGCGCTCCTTGGCAAACGCAACCAGGAAATCGCTGATGCCCTTCTCGTTGCCAGACCCACGGGGGATCGCGCTGACCTCCTCAAAGAAATGGAACAGCTGGGCGGGCTCGTAGCCGGTGATCTTGTAATCCATGGTGCCTCCTTGGCGCAACTGGTTAGACAGTAAGACATGCGCCTTGTATATTCCCAGACTTTGCGTGCATAAACCAGTCGAAAACGCCGAGCGCCCTCGCATCATCGGCTAACGGTGGGGAGACGCCACTTTATTAAGATAAAGCAGGTTAGACGGGCCGCGCCGAAGGGACGTTGGACCCTTCAACCAACCTCAACGCTTGATCAACGTTTATGCATACGCCATTGACATGTTTAATGAGATCTACTTTGAACGAAGGGGGCTTTCCAACAGAAAAAGGGCGCTCCTTTGGAACGCCCTCGTGGACACAAGGTTTTGTTACGCCCTACAGCGCGCCAGAACCGGCTTGCATCATGCCGCCGGGGCCCGAGGTCACGCCGCCGCTCACGGGCGCGGCGCTGCCAGTGTGCGGTGCCGCCGGGGTGGTATCGCCACCGAGCGTACCTGCCGGACGCGGTGCCGGAATCTCGCCCGTGCCGTGGCTAAAGACAAACTTGCCATCGGCCACGTCGCACAGGACGGTATCGCCCTCGCCCCACTCGCCGGCCAGAAGTTCCTCGGACAGCGGGTCCTCGATGAGCTTTTGAATAGCACGGCGCAGCGGACGCGCACCGTTGGTGAGGTCGGTGCCCTCGGCCACGATCTTGTCATAGGCCGCATCGGTGAGCTTGATGTTCATGCCGTTGGCAATCAGACGCTGGCGCAGGTCGTCCACCAGCAGGTGCGCGATCTTGGTGAGATTCTCGCCCGAGAGCTTCTGGAACACCACGATGTCGTCGATGCGGTTGAGCAGCTCGGGGCGGAACAGGCGCTTGAGCTCGCCCATCGCGCGGCCGCGGATCTCACTCGACGTGAGACCCTGCTCGCCGGTGGTGCCAAAGCCCACGCTCGCATCCTGCGCAATCTCGCGGGCGCCCACATTGGACGTCATGATGATCACGGTGTTGCGGAAGTCGACCGTCTTGCCCTGGCTATCGGTCAGGCGGCCCTCCTCCAGCACCTGCAGCAAGATGTTGAAGATATCGGGGTGCGCCTTCTCGATCTCGTCGAACAGCACGACCGAGTACGGGTGGCGACGAACGGCCTTGGTGAGCTGGCCGCCCTCGTCGTGACCGACGTAGCCCGGAGGGCTACCGATGAGCTTGGAGACCTCGAACTCGCTACCGAACTCGGACATGTCGAAGCTGATGAGCGCGTCCTTGCTGCCAAAGAGATACTCGGCGAGCGTCTTGGCGAGCTCGGTCTTGCCCGTGCCGGTGGGACCCAGGAAGATAAAGCTGCCGCCGGGACGACGCGGGTCCTTGAGCGGCGAGCGGCTGCGGCGCACGGCCTTGGCGACGGCCTCGACGGCCTCGTCCTGGCCGATGATGCGCGTCTTGAGCACGCTTTCGGTCTGCAGCAGGCGCCGGCTCTCGCTCTCGGTAAGCGAGGATACCGGCACGCCCGAAGTCACGGACACGATATCGGCGATCTGACTCACATCGATGGTGAGCGGGCTGGCGTCGAGCTCGGCGGTCCAGGCAGCCTTGGCCTCGGCGAGTTCAATCTCGGCAGCCTTCTGCTGCTCGGTGATCTCGGCGGCCTTGTTCATGTCGTCGCTCTCGGTGGCCTCCTGCGCGGCGGCCTTGAGCTCCTCTATGCGATGCTCGGCCTCGCGCACCGGCTCGGGCGCGCGGTTGGCGGCGATTCGGGCGCGGGCACCGGCCTCGTCAATGAGGTCGATGGCCTTATCGGGCAGGAAGCGATCCTGAATGTAGCGGTTGGAAAGGTTCGCGGCGGCCTCGATAGCACCCTGCGTATAGCGCACATGGTGGTGCTCCTCGTAGCGCGGCTTGAGCGCGGTCAGGATCTTGACCGTGTCCTCGACGCTCGGCTCCTCGACATCGATGGTCTGGAAGCGACGCTCGAAGGCCGGGTCCTTGGTGAGGTACTTGCGGAACTCCTCGGCCGTGGTGGCGCCGATAATCTGGAAGGCACCGCGCGCGAGCACGGGCTTGAGCATGGAGCTCGCGTCGATGGAGCCCTCGGCAGAACCGGCACCGATGATGGTGTGCATCTCATCGATAAACAAGATGACGTCGTCGGCCTCGGTTGCCTCCTGGATCACGTTCTTGAGGCGCTCCTCGAACTCACCGCGATACTTGGCGCCCGCAACGAGACCCGGCAGGTCGAGCGTCCAGATATTCTGGTTCATGAGGTTCTCGGGCACGTTGCCGGCAGCAATCTGTTGCGCCAGTCCCTCGACGATGGCCGTTTTGCCCACGCCGGGATCGCCCAGGATAAGCGGATTGTTCTTGGTGCGGCGCGAAAGGATCTCCATCATGCGCTGAACTTCCTTTTCGCGGCCAATCACGGGATCGAGCTCGCCGTCGCGCGCCTTTTGCGTGAGGTTGGTGGCGAACTGCTTGAGCGTGTCGGTGCCGCTCCCCTTTTGCTGAGAGGCATCCGAGCCGCTAAAGAACGGCAGGCCCGCACCGGGACGACCAGCGCCAGCGCCAGCGAGCGGACGCTTCTTGTCCTGATCCTTGGCAGTGAGCTTTTCGATGGCCTTTTTAATGGAAGCAGACGACACGCCCAGGCGCATGAGGATGTCCATGGCCATGCCGTTGCCTTCTTCGACGATGCCGATCAGCAAGTGCTCGGTCGAAACGTAGGTCTGGTTGTTCTCGCGTGCCACGCGGAAGGAGCGTTCCATCACGCTGATGACGAGCGGCGTAAAGGCGAGCTTGGCAGCCTCGGTCTCCTCGCTGGGCTCGGGAACCGTGGTCTGGACCTCTTTGAGGGTATCCATGACGTCATCGTAGGAGATATCGAGCGAACGCAGTGCCTCGGCGGCAATACCCTCGTCCTCCTTAGCGAGCGCAAGCAGCAGGTGCTCGGTGCCCACCTTATTTGAGTGCAGATCGAGCGCCTCTTGCTTGGCCATGGACATGACCTTGCGCGCGCGATCGGTAAAACGGTCTAACATGCTAGTTCCTCTTAGACGAGCTAGTTTTTTTCAAACGCAAAGCGCCGCCCCGCGGCAGCGCTTTGGTCTCTTTACCCATATGGAGTATATGTTAACCGTTGGGACCTTTCCCGCCCGTAGCCGCGCGACAACGTCTACAAAAAAGGAATTGCCAGGTGCGTCTGCATCGGCCCAACGAGCGTGGATTTTCGGACACCCATTCCACGAACGTGGATAATCTCCCGTTTTGAGCCCGTAAACAAGCCAAAAACGGGAGATTTTCCACGTTCATGTTTTGCGGATCAGTTTCATTTGCACCAATTAGCTGGTGTGGCGCCAGCGAGGGTCGGTGAGCGTACGCGCCACACCCAGGCCAACGGGCAAAAACGCCACGATGAGCACTGCACGCACAAACCAGCCGAGCATATTGACCGTGTCGAATGTGCACATGTAATACATCGAGCGATACAGATACAAGCCCGGCACCATAATGACAATCGATGGCACCGTGAGGGCGATACGTGGGTAGGTGAGCTTGATTTCGGCTAAGCTCGCGAGCAGCCCCGATACCAGCGCGCCAATAAACGCTGCCGCCTCGGGAGGCATACCTACGCTCAGGCCCAGGAAGGGAAACAGCGCCGGCGCATCGACGAGCGTAAGGCGCAAGGTATTGGACACGGCGCCGATCAGCCCAGCTGCCGCGGCCATCTTTACCGGGCTGTTGAACATCACCGAGAAGCCGAATACGCCAACGAAGCTCATCACCACGCGCAGGAGCGTAAGGGCAAGCGGCGAAAGGCCGAGCGGAGCAAAATCATCCGGTGCCAGCCCCACACACTCGGCAACCATCCAGCCCACAAGGGTCGCCATCACAATAATCGACACGGCATACGAAAGACGCTCAATGCCGCTTCGCATATCGAGCTTAGCGATGTCGAGGCCTGCCGTAATGAGGGGAAAGCCGGGAATCACAAAGAGCATGGCGCCGATATAGCCTTCTTGGTGCGACATTGCCCCCGGTACGACCTGGCCAAGGCCGAGCAATGCCAGCAGATACGAAACGCAAGCGAGCGCAACGCCAATCGTCAGCGCGCTAAACTGGCCAAGACCCTGCTTGAGAATATGAGAGCGAGCAAAGTTGCCAACACCAGCGCCTACGAATGCGCAGGCCATCTCGATAGGGCCGCCGCCGAGCAAAAAGACGAAGGCGCCGCAAGCACAAGCTGCCGCAAGGCCCTGTTGCCAGGGAGAGTAATCGGGTTTTGAACTCTCAACGGTCTTGAGCATCTCGTGGTATTCGTGCACGGTAAACCGGCGCCCATACGTCTCGATTTCCTTTAGGAAGCTCTCCATCATCCAAATGCGATGGGTATTGACTCCCGTTGTGGGCAGGCTGACAACCTCGTTAAAGCAGTGGCCATCTTCGATGCAGGTGCACTCAAACGACAGAAGACTTAAGTCAACGTGGACGGTGACACCGAGTACGGCGGCAACGCGATTCATGGTATCGCGTACACGCCAGGCACCCGTTCCGCTCGCGAGCATAAGCATACCGGTGCGGCAGATGATGGATGACTTATCGGTGAGCGGCGCATCGACGGCAAGCTCATCGCCTGCCGTCACGATCTGGTGCCAGTCTGTTTTCATATGGAGTGCGCCGGCACGAACACCGTGGTGCATGGGGGCTCTCGAAAGCAGCGGGTCAAGGCGCGAAGACTGTGGGGGCTCCGTTGATTCGTCCTCAACCTCATCAGTCTCTTCATCGACCAGATCAAATGAGTCAAGCGATGCCGGCTCGCGACAATCGATTAGCTCCTCATCCTCATCGTCAAAGTAATTGAACTGATCGAGCATGTCCTCTTCGATTGCACGCTCGCTCGCATCGTCCATACAGACGCCCCCTTCCTGCCGACTAACTCCCATCCTAGGCAGCGACGGCTAAAGGAAACATAAAAGAGACAACTGTCATGTGAGTCATGTACGCAATAGCCGTTAGGTAGTCGTTGGGGACGTTCTTGAATGGCTAGTCGTTTAAGAACGTCCCTAAGTGCCAACCAAGGCAACGCCGCAGGTAGAGGACGGACAGCGAGCGACGTCCAGGGCGAACAAGTTGGCATGAAAAAGGCAAGACATAGACCTTCTGGTCATGCCTTACCTTTTGAATGACAAATTGTCGCCCTGGGCGGCGCGCAGCGTCGAGCCGTTACGCGGTTCGTAGAACCGCGTAACTAGTTAGCACATCTTTGCGCCGGCGGGGATGGAAGCGTCGAGCTGAATCAGATTGAGGCGCTCCTCGCCCTCCTCCTCGTGAATAGCGCTGATCAGCATGCCGCAGCTGGGAATGCCCATCATCTTGCGCGGAGGAAGGTTGGTGATGGCGAGCAGGGTCTTGCCGACCAAGTCCTCGGGCTCATAGTATTCATGGATGCCGGAAAGGATGGTGCGGTCGGTACCGGTACCGTCGTCGAGCGTAAAGTTCAGCAGCTTCTTGGACTTCTTGACGGCCTCGCATGCCTTGACCTTCACGGCGCGGAAGTCGCTCTTGGAGAAGGTATCAAAGTCGACGAACTCCTCAAACAGCGGCTCGACGGCAATCTTGGAATAATCAACCGTGGGCTTGAGCGGCTTGACGAAGGGGCTCGCGGCGTTGCCGGCCTCGGCAGCCTTGGCGGCAGCGGCACCGGACTGGAAACCCTTCTCGGGCTTCATGTGCGGGAACAGCAGCACGTCGCGGATGGAAGCCTGGTTGGTGAGCAGCATGACCACGCGGTCGATGCCGATGCCGATGCCGCCCGCGGGAGGCATACCGTACTCGAGGGCGCGCACGTAGTCCTCGTCATACTCCATGGCCTCGTCGTCGCCGCCGGCCTTCTCGGCCATCTGGGCAGCAAAGCGCTCAGCCTGGTCGACCGGGTCGTTGAGCTCGGAGAACGCGTTGGCGTACTCGTGACCGGCAATAACCAGCTCAAAGCGGTGCGTCAGACGCGGGTCGTCCTCAAAGCGCTTGGCAAGCGGGCTGACCTCGATGGGGTAATCGCACACGAACGTGGGGTTGACGATGGTGTCCTCGCCCAGCTCATCGTAAATCTCGGCGATAATCTTGCCGGCGGTCCACTCGGGCTTAATCTCCAGGCCCTTCTCGCGCGCGGCGGCAGCAAGCTCCTCGACCGGCGTGTCAATGGTGACCTGCTTGCCGAGCACGTCGGAGACGATGTCGGTCATGGGACGGCTGGCCCACTCACCAGAAAGGTCGATGGTCTGGCCCTGGTACTCGATGACCTCGGGGTTGCCGATGGCCTTGTTAGCCGCCTTAATGACACCCTGGGCGAGCGCCTTCATACCCTCGAGGTCGGAGAAGGCACGGTAGGCCTCCATCGTGGTGAACTCGGGATTGTGGGTAAGGTCCATGCCCTCGTTACGGAAGATACGGCCGATCTCGAACACGCGCTCAAAACCACCGACGATGCAGCGCTTGAGGTGCAGCTCGGTGGCAATACGCAGGTAGCACTCCTGATCGAGCGCGTTGAAGTGGGTAATGAACGGCTTGGCCGTGGCACCACCCTGGATGGTCTGCAGGATGGGGGTCTCGACCTCCATGTAGCCGTCGGACTCCATAAAGCGACGGAAGGTGGAGAGAATCTGCGAACGCTTACGGAAGGTCTCGCGAACGTCGTCGTTGGCGATCAGGTCGACATAGCGCTGGCGATAGCGGGTCTCCTTGTCGGAAAGACCGTGGAACTTCTCGGGCAGCGGACGAACGGCCTTGGAAAGCAGGGTCGCGCTCTTAGGGGCAACGGAAAGCTGGCCGCGCTGGGTGCGCACAACCACGCCGGTCACGCCCAAGATGTCGCCCAGGTCGAGGGACTTGAGCGTATTCCAGGCAGCCTCGTCCATGTCGTTGATGCGGCAGAACAGCTGAATCTCGGCAGTCGCATCGCGCACGACGATGAACATGATCTTGCCCTGACCGCGCTTGGCGACCACGCGGCCGGCGATCTTCACGACGTCCTCGGTGTCCTCGCCATCGGCAAGCTCGGCGTACTTAGCCTCGATATCGGCAACGTAGTCCTCAAGCTCAGAGTGCTCGGGATAGGGGTTCTGGCCCGCCTCGAACAGGGCGGCGCGCTTGGCCAGGCGGGTGGCGCGCTCGTCGTTGAGCGTCGATGCCTGATCTGCGGCGTTCTGGTTCTCTGCCATAAGTTAGCTCCTCAAACTAAAACGCTCCCCAGGATTCGGTCCCAGGGAGCGAAAACATACCTTTACGCGGGACCGTGGTCTAGCGTGCAATCTTGGCGATGGTGTAGACGCGAGTCTTGCCGGAAGGCGTAACGACCTCGACGGAGTCGCCCTCGCCGTGACCGATGATGGCGTGGCCGACCGGAGACTCGTTGGAAATCTTGTGCTCGAGCGAGTTGGTCTCGGTGGTACCGACGAGCGTGACTTCCATGACCTCACCGTTGGGATCAATCAGAGAAACGGTGGAACCGATGGAGACGGTCAGATCACCTGTGGTGGCAGCAACCTGAGCGTTGGCAAGGATGGCCTGGATCTCGGCAATACGAGCGGCGTTCTGGGCCTGCTTGTCCTTGGCGGCATCGTACTCGGAGTTCTCCGAAAGGTCGCCGAACGCGCGGGCTTCCTTGATGTCCTCGACGATCTCCTTGGCGTAATCGCCCTCACGCCAAGCGAGCTCCTCGACGAGCTTCTGGCGGCCCTCAGCGGTCAGTACGATCTGGCTTGCGTCCATACGGATATCTCCCCAACTCTGATCAAACAATCAACTGTCAACAAAACGAAAAAGACCGGCTAGCCTGCGGGCAAGCCGGTCAGGTGCTCACCCCAAAGGGATGGGACTACTCTGCGTCCGCGTCGCTGTCCTCTGCCTGCTTCTTCTTGGCAGCAGCGAGCTTGGCCTCGAGCTCAGCGATCTCCTTGTCCTCCTCGGACTGCTCGACCACGACCTCCTCGGCCTGCTTGGTCTCGGCCTTATCGTCGCCCTCCATACCCTCGCGGATATTCTTGACGGTAGAGCCGAGGGACTTGCCGAGCTTCGGCAGGTTCTTGGGCCCGAAGATAATCAGGACAACGACGAGAATAATGATGAGCTCAGGAGCCCTCAGTCCAAACATGTAGACCTCCACAATACAGCGAGACAAGCTCGAATGAGTATACCGCGGGTATCGCGGTATCACAACAATAGCTAAAAAAAGGGACCGCAAGAAGCGGTCCCTCCTCATGCTCTGGTCGGGTTGACTGGATTTGAACCAGCGACCCCTGCGTCCCGAACGCAGTGCTCTACCAAACTGAGCCACAACCCGTTAGCTCGACTATAGTAACAAAGATTTCCGTCGTGTGCTAGAGAAATTTTTACTTCTTTGGCACTTCGATGCGAACCGTGTTGGGAATGAGCTCCGTCGCGCAGGACCACCAGCCGTTTTGCAGGGCAGCGTCGGCAAGCCTTTCGGCCGTGGCGGCGGTGTCGCAAATGGCAAATGAGCAGGCACCCGATCCGCACACATCTACAGCAACGGTGCCGTCCTGTTTACGCAGCCAATCGAGAACCATTTGAATCTGCGGCTCCATCTGTGCGGAAATGACACCTAGGTTGTTATGGATGAGCGCATATGCCGTCTCGGCATCACCAGCATGCAAGGCAGAAGCTATCGCGCCGGGCTTGTCTGCAGGCACCGGAGCCTCGTCAAAACGTCGATAGGCTTCAATTGTTGAAACGCTTGCCTCGCGCGGCTTGACCAGCACGACGGGCGTCGCGGGTAGTGCGGGGTACTCGGTGGCCAGCACGTCTCCCCCACCCACGTAAAATGCTGGGCTGGCATGCAAAAAGAAGGGAACGTCAGCACCAATACCCCGCGCAATGTCGTCGAGCGCGGGGTCGGTGCGATCAATTCCCCAGAGCTCCGCCAAGGCGACAATGACCGCGGCCGCATCCGTCGAGGGGCCGCCCAAGCCGGCGCACAATGGAATGCGCTTCTCAATCGTCACGCAGATGTTTGCCTCGCGACCATAATGCTCGGCCATAGCAACCGCAGCCCGATACGCCGTATTCTTTTGCATGGGAAAATCTGATGCCGGAACCGTCTGGACGGTCAGCGCCTGCGCCGGCGCGACCGTCACGGAATCGGAAAGACCGACGGCTGCCATCAGGGAATCGACCCTGTGGTAGCCGCGGTCATCGCGCTCGGTATGAACCCCCAGGTAGAGGTTAATCTTTGCCGGCGCGGAAAGAGTCAGGGACCGATCGGTCACCGTTAGTGCTCCTCGAGCTGATTGCCGAGCGGGGTAAAAATGTGCTCACCGCTCTCGGGGTCGAACAGCTCGACCTGCCCGGTGAGGACATCGATATACTGGTAGGACTGACGCGACTTGCGGCCGCGACGTTCGTCAACCTCGACGATAAAGACGGCGGGGTGGACGCTCTTGATGGTGCCCATGCGCTCGACGACGCGGGTGCGGCCCATGTTGGCCTTCACCTTGACGCGATCGCCCACCATATCGGTCAGCTTCTCGTGGATGTCGTCGACGTGATTGACTTCCATCTCTTCCATGAACAGGGCCTCCAGAAGGTGCAATTCAAAAAGGGGATAATACCCCTAAGATAGACAAAACTCTAATACTATAGCACCCTGCTGCCGCCATATGCAAGTAGCTAAATAAACCCCGTCCCAAATACGTACCAGACGACAACCTCGCATGACCAGTTGTTACGCGGTTTGGTAAAACCGCGTAACCTAAAGGTTGTCCGTGTCCAAGACGATGGTGAATGGGCCGTCGTTGACCAAGTCGACTTTCATATCGGCGCCAAAGATGCCGTGCGCCACGTGTTCGACATCTTGACGAACGAGCGTCAGGAAGTACTCGTAGAGCTCGTTGGCAACATCGGGCGCGCCTGCATCGGTAAACGACGGACGGCGACCGTGGCGGCAGTCAGCGAACAGCGTGAACTGCGACACCACGAGCACCTCGCCGTCGACATCGGCAAGTGCCAGGTTGGTCTTGCCGTTCTCGTCCTCGTTGATGCGCAAGCCCCGGAGCTTGCCCCACAGCTTATCGGCCTCGGCGCGCGTGTCGCCGTGGCCCACGCCCAGCAGCACCAGATAGCCGCGCCCAATTTTGCCCACGCACTCGCCGTCGACCGTCACGCCGGCGTTGAGTACGCGCTGCACCACCGCACGCACGGCCTACTCCTCGCCCGTCAGTTTGGCGGACAGATGCTCGAGCGCGTGGAAACGATGGCTGATGGCGTTCTTCTCGTCCGCCGTCAGCTCGGCCATGGTCTTGCCCGGCGTGTCGACCGGCAGGAATAGCGGGTCATAGCCAAAGCCGTGATCGCCGCGGCCCTCGTGTGCGATAACGCCCTCGCAGGCGCCCTCGCCATAGGTGACCAGACCATCCGTGTCGATAAGCGCAACGACGCTCATAAAGCGCGCGGTGCGGTCCTCGTCCGCCACGCCTTCCAGGTTAACGAGAAGCTTGGCGTTGTTGGCGGCATCGTCTCCGTGCACGCCCGCATAGCGCGCGCTATACACGCCCGGCTCGCCGTCAAGCGCGTCGACGACCAAGCCCGAATCGTCGGCAATGGCCATGAGCCCCGTCTCTTCGACGGCAGCCTGCGCCTTGATGATGGCGTTCTCCAAAAACGTCGTGCCGTTTTCCTCGGGGTCCTCAAAATCGCCCAGCTGGCCGAGCGCCACAAAGCGAACCTCGGGCATGACCTTGCCCAAAATGGCCTCGATCTCGGTGAGCTTATGGGCGTTGCCCGTTGCCACGACAATGGTCGCCGCCGGGTCGAGGGTGTCGATGTCGATCTTCTCAAGTGCCATGAGTGGTCTCCTTGTCTCTATAGCAATGCCGCGCCGAGGGCAACGAGGGCCTCCGCCTCTCCCCTCTCAATCAACGGCAGTCTTATACTTCGACGTTTTCCCAGATAAAACCTGCCAAAATAAACCTGTCCCTTTTTGGCAGGTTAGGCGAGGGCCTGGCGCTGGAGCTCGATGAGCTCGGCGATGCCTTTGTCGCCCAGGTCGAGCAGGGCGTTGAGGCGCTTACGGTCAAAGGGCGCCTGCTCGCCGGTGCCCTGGAGCTCGATCATCTCACCGGTGTCGGTGGCGACGAGGTTCATGTCGACTTCGGCATGGCTGTCCTCGGAATAATCGAGGTCAAGCAGCGTATTGCCGTCGACAACGCCCATAGAGATGGCAGCAACCTGGCCCGTGAGCGGGATGCGCTCGATCTTGCCGGCCTCGACCCACATAGCAAGGGCGTCGTGCAGCGCCACCCAGGCACCGGTAATGCTCGCCGTACGCGTGCCGCCATCCGCCTGGATCACATCGCAGTCGACGGTAACGGTGTACTCGCCGAGCGCCTTCATGTTGACGACGGTACGCAGGCTGCGGCCAATGAGGCGCTCAATCTCCATGGAGCGGCCCTTGCGGTTGGCGTGCTCGCGCTTGCAGCGCTTGCCGGTCGATGCCGGCAGCATGGCATACTCTGCGGTTACCCAACCGGCCTTGGCACCCTTGCGCCAGCCCGGCACGCCCTCCTCGATGGTGGCGGCACAAAGCACGCGCGTGTCACCGAACTCGGCAAAACACGAGCCGTGGGCGTGCTTCATGACGCCACGGGTGAGCTTAACGGGGCGCAACTCGTTGGCGGCGCGACCGTTGGCGCGGTTGACCTGCATGTACTCCATAGAAAAATCCTTTCGGCAAAAGGTGTGGCGAAGGCTCTGACGGCGGCCTTACATCTATTTCAGCTCATCGATATCGATATGCTCAATGCTCTTGAGCGGCTGACCAAAGATAAAGCTGCCCGCCACCGCAAACTCGGCAATGTTATCGGCCGTCGTGGCAAAACGATGCTGCGGCTCGGCGGCGTCACCCGCCAGCTGCTCGCGGCGCGTGAGGATATCGGTCAGCTCTCGTGTGGTCTCCTCGGCGGAACTCACGACGCGCACCCCAGACCCCAGCGCATGGCGGATAGGTCCCACCAACAGCGGAAAATGCGTACAGCCGAGCACCACGGTATCGATACCGTGGTCGCGCAGTGGCTCAACCGTGGCACCCACCAGCGCACGCACGGCAGGCGTATCGAAGATGTCCTCGTTCTCAAGCCACTGCTCTTGCAGATGCGCACCCGAGGCGAGCTCGTGTTCGACAACCTCGACAAAGCTCGAGGCGGGGCAGCCGTATACGTCGACGCCGGCATCTAGGTCCTGAATGGCGCGCGTGTAAGCGCCCGAGCGAATGGTGAGGTTGGTGGCGAGCACGCCCACGCGACGCGTGCGGGTGCTGTTGATTGCCGCACGGGCACCCGGCGCGATCACGCCGATCACGGGAACGTCGAGCACCTGCTGGGCCAGACGCAAGGCCGCAGCTGTCGCCGTGTTGCAGGCGATGACCATAATCTTGACGTCGTGCTTCGACAGCCAACGGCCCGCCTGCAACGCAAACGAGCGCACCTCATCCTCGGTGCGCGTGCCGTAGGGGCAGCGTTTGGTGTCGCCGAAGTAGTAGACGGACTCGCGCGGCAGCACCGTCGCGATGGCGCGCGCAACCGTCAGACCGCCCAAACCAGAATCGAACACGCCAATCGGGCGCGTGTCGCCTGTCGGATTCTCGATATCGGACATTACCTCACCAGTCTCTCTCGAAAAGACATATCCAAGTGCGGCGACGCCGCGCTACGAACGCGCCGCGACCAGCAGCTCTGCCGTCGCCGCCCAACCGTCGACAATTTTGCCGCGCGTAACGAAAGCGTTCTCGCAAGCAGCCAGGAACTCGGGCGCGCCGGCGCTCGTCAGGCCATTCTCGACCAGACAGAACGTGCCCACGTGATCGGCCATGTAGAAGTCGGACTCGGAGTCGCCGAGCGCGAGCGTCTCCTCGCGCTCGATCCCCAGGTGCTCGCAGAAGCGCGCAATGGCGACGCCTTTGTTGAGACCCGCGGGGTTGATGTTGAACGCGCGACCGTCCTCGACGCGATCGAGCTCGAGCGTCGTCGGCTTGGACAGATGCGTCAGGTGACCGTTACAGGCCCACACCAGGCCGCAGCCGGCCTCGTCGAGGATGGCCTGGACCTCATCGTCGGGCACATCGCCGCGCATGCCGACGGTGACCTCGCGGTACTTGTAGCCGGTCGACATGTCGTTGTGATACTCGATCTTGTGCGGCCAGCGGGCGAGGATCTTCTCGCACACGCCGGTCTGCTCGATCACCTGGTGCGGAGTAAGGCCGCAGACGGGGTCGTAAGGCATGTCGCCAGTCAGATACTCCCAATCGTTGGCTTTGAGGTCGTACATGACCAGGCCGCCCATCTCACCAATGTAAGAGTTGAGGCCGAGCACGCGCGCGTCCTCGTGGATCATGGTACGGTTGCGGCCCGAGGTGGGAACCACCTGAATACCAGCGCGGGCAAGTGCCACGACGGCCTCGACGAGTTTGGTCGAGGGGTTGCCGTCGTTGTCGCACAGCACGCACGAGCCGGGTGCGAGCATCGTGGCATCCAGGTCGGTAAAGACGTACTTGACCTTGGCCAAGCGCTCGCGCATCTCGCCCGAAAGCTCGGCAACGGTCGGCAAGGTGTTGTGGGACATGGTTACTCCGTTTACGTAGAAGAGGTTTAATCTTGATAGCGTGTTTTCCCTAAGGCAAGCACGCTTGGAAGGCATTGCATCATCAGACGCCGGGGTCCGCAAACGCCATCCTAAAGGCGGCAGCGTTTAGGCGTCGTACGCCGCAAGGATGCGCTTGAGAACCAAGCCATCGCGCTCGCAGGGCTCGGGTCCGTTCTTGCGCAGCATGCACTCCTCCTCGCCCTTGCCGGTCACGATAACCACAGCGGGGCGCTCGGTTTCGCGCACGGCCGCCTCGATAGCGGCGGTGCGGTCGGTCACAATCTGCCAGTTATCGTTTCCCTGCGCCTGGACATTGCGCGCAATCTCGGCGCAAATGTCCTCGACATCCTCGGGACCGGGGTCATCCTCGGTAATCACGATTCGGTCGGCATACTTGCCGGCGGCAATACCCATCGTGGTGCGGCGATCGACACCCTTGCCACCCGTTGCGCCAAAGACAACCGCCAGCTCGCGCTCGGGATAGTTCTCGCGCAGGTCGCGCAAAAGCGTCTCGAGGCTCATGCCGTTGTGCGCAAAGTCAACGACGCCCAAGATTTTGCCCGATACGGACGGATAGAGCTCCATGCGGCCGGGAACGAAGACGCCCTCAAAGCCGTGGACGATCCCCTCTTCGGAAATGCCCAGGGCCTCGGCGCAGGCAATGGCGGCAAGCGCATTGGACACGTTGAACTTGACGGGCGTGGGAATCACGATGTCACGCGTAAAGCGCGGCGTGCGGACCGTGGCAACCACGCCGCAATCGCCGTTACGAATCGCCAGCGCAAGCACGTCGGCACGCTCGTCGGTCAGCGAGAACGTTACCGTACGCTCGCAGCGGGACGCCGCCTCGAGCACACGATCGACGTGGTCCATATCGAGGTTGACCACGGCAAAACGGCTCTGCAAAAAAATCTTGAGCTTGCTAGCAAAGTAATCCTCGAGCGTGGGGTGCTCAATCGGCGAAATGTGGTCCTCACCGATATTGGTAAAGGCGCCCACTTCAAGGGTAATCTTGCCCGTACGCTGGTATTTGAGGCCCTGGCTCGACGCCTCCATGACCAGCCACGGAGCGCCCGCCTCGGCGGCATGTGCGATACGCGACTGCAAAAGGAAGGACTCGGGGGTCGTCAGCTTGGAAGGACCGGTCTCGATACCGTCATCGAACTCGATACCCGTGTTGAGGGCAGGTCGATGACAACCCGTGAGCTTAGCCTCGTTGGCAAGAATGCCACGCAGATAAAAGCTGCAGGTCGACTTGCCCTTGGTGCCCGTAAAAGCGCAGACCTTCACCTTGCCCGAGGGATGACCGTAATAGGCGTCCGCCACCACAGCGAGCGTACGGCGGATATCGTTGACGATCACAGCAGGAATATCGACGTCGTAATCGACCTCGGACACGTACGCCACGGCGCCTTCGGCAATCGCCGAGATCAGATACTCGCGTTTGAACGCGCGGCCCTTACAGACAAACAATGTGCCCGGACGCACCTGGCGCGAGTCGTCGGTCGCAAACTCGATGCGCTGGTCGTATAGAGCATCCGGCTTGGAAACAACAAGGGCCTCGGCCTCGAGCAGCTCCACATAGCGCATCAAAGCCAGCTTCTCCTGCGTCGTACCCGACATATAACGACCTCTCTCGCTAAACCTAACCTTAAAAGAGCAAAAACCGTCTCGGATGAATCCGGTCGCGTCCCTGCATTATCAACCATCCTAATATGCCACCTGACCTTGCGCGCACTGCAGCCTTCTAAAAAAATGCATGGACTGTGCCCTGGGTCAATAAATGGCAGCGGTGTTCACCCCGTGTAAAAACAAGGAAATCTGGGTGCCATTCTTTAACATCGCGTTCGCAACCACGGCCCGCCGCTTCGTCTGAAGATCGGGACGTGGTTTTTTCGGTTCGCTCGGCGCTTATGCCCTATCACGAAACAAAAGATTGGCATGATAGTAAAGATTATTTGACATCAGCTACCGCAATCCTCGCGGCAGTACACCTGAGCCGTCAGCAGAAAGGATCTTGCATGTGCGGTTTTGTCGGTTTTACCGGTACAGATGAACAGAGTGAGCTGGTTCTCACGGCCATGATGAATCGCATCATCCACCGTGGCCCCGATATGGGCGGCCAGCATATCGTCGACAACGTTGCCCTTGGCTTCCGTCGTCTTTCGATTCTTGATCTTTCCGAAGCTGGAGCTCAGCCCATGTCGAGCGACGACGGCAAGGTCACGATTGTCTTCAACGGAGAGATCTACAACTTCCAGGAGCTTCGCGCCGAGCTGGAGGCAGCCGGCTACGCCTTCCACTGCAACGCTGATACCGAGGTCCTGGTACACGGTTACGAGGAGTGGGGCGAGGACCTGGTCAACCGCCTGCGCGGCATGTACGCGTTCGTGATTCACGACCAGAACAAGAACAAACTCTTTGGTGCTCGTGACATCTTTGGTATCAAGCCGTTCTATTACTACCAGGCATCCGATGGCTCGCTGCTGTTTGGCTCCGAGATCAAGAGCTTCCTGGACCATCCCAAGTTTGAGAAGGCTGTCAACCACGACGCGCTGCGCCCCTACCTGACGCTGCAATTCCCCGCCACGGAGGAGACCTTCTTTAAGGGCGTGTTCAAGCTTGCCCCGGCGCATTGCTTTACGTATGACCTGACGACCAACACCATGGACATCAAGCGTTACTGGAGCTGCGACTTTACCGACGACAACTCCAAGACCTTCGAGGAGTACGTAGACGAGTGCGACAAGGTCGTGCACGAAAGCGTCGCTGCGCACCGAATTGCCGATGTTAAGGTGGGCTCGTTCCTTTCTGGCGGCGTAGACTCCAGCTACATTGCCGCCTGTCTCATGCCCGACACCACGTATTCTGTCGGCTTCGATTACAAGAACTTCAACGAGACCAACTACGCCGCCGAGCTTTCTGACAAACTGGGCATCAAGAACGTGCGCAAGATGATCACCGCCGACGAGTTCTTCGACACGCTGCCCGACATCCAGTATCACATGGACGAGCCGCAATCGAACCTCTCGAGCGTGCCACTGTACTATCTGGCCCAGATGGCAGCCAAGGAAGTCACCGTGGTCCTATCGGGCGAGGGTGCAGACGAGCTGTTCGCCGGCTACGAGTGGTACGAGGACACCCCTCAGATGCGCTCCTTCAAGAAGCGCGTGCCGCTCGGCGTGCGTCGCGCCCTGGGCTCACTCGTTCAGCATCTCCCTTACTTTAAGGGCCACAACTTTCTGACCAAGTGCGCCGAGGTTCCCGAGCGCTGGTATGTGGGCCAGGCAAAGGTGTTCGATCCCTCCGAGGTCGACGAGGTGCTCAAGCCCGCTTATGACACCGGCAAGAACGCCGCCGAGATGTGCGCCGAGTACTACAAGCAGGTTCCCAACTGCTGCGAGCTTTCCAAGAAACAGTATCTGGATATGAACATGTGGCTGCCGGGCGACATTCTGCTCAAGGCCGACAAGATGTGCATGGCGCATTCTCTGGAGCTCCGCGTTCCGTTCCTGGACAAGAAGGTCATGGAGTTTGCCGAGCACATTCCCGCCAACTACCGTGTTAACGAAGAAGGCTGCAAGCTCGTCCTGCGTCACGCTGCCAACCGCACGCTGCCCGACGAGTGGGCAACGCGCAAGAAGGTGGGCTTCCCCGTACCGGTCAAGTTCTGGCTACGCGAGCAAAAGTACTACGACTACGTAAAGGAATACTTCACCGCATCGTGGGCTGCTGATTTCTTTGACACCGATGCGCTCATGAAACTGCTTGACGATCACTTTGAGGGTCGCGCGCTCAACCAGCGTAAGATCTATACCACGCTGACGTTCCTCATCTGGTACAAGCGCTTCTTTATCGACGAGGACAAGGGCGCCGAAGTCGCCGCGTAAGTTTCGTTATGAATTAGCGATGAACAGCGCAGGGTTTCCGCTATACTCAATCCCTGCGGGCGATTGGCGCAACGGTTAGCGCAGGTGCTTTACACGCACAAGGCTGGGGGTTCGAATCCCTCATCGCCCACCACTTGATTGAAAAGGCTCCCAGCGATGGGAGCCTTTCCTTTTTGGGCCCCGTGCAGAGGGATTCGAACCCGCCAGGGTGCGGAGCTGAGGAAACGCACAAGCGTTTTCCAGCGCAGCACGCGAGGAGCGAAGCGACGAAGCGGGGCGCGGGCGGCGCCAGCCGCACGCGGACATCCCTCATCGCCCACCACTTGATTGAAAAGGCTCCCAGCGATGGGGGCCTTTCTTTTTTGTGCCCAGTGCAGAGGGATTCGAACCCGCAAGGGTGCGGAGCTGAGGAAACGCGAAGCGTTTTCCAGCGCAGCACGCGAGGAACGAAGCGGGGAGCGGGCGGCGAAATGGACCCTTGGCGAATACCCGTGTGCAAAAAATGCCAAATATGAGTACTGCTACCTTTTTAGTAGCAGCGTTTTCGAAGTCATAAAAGGCAAATCCGGCATTAGAACGACGATCGATAGTCCAGTTAAGCCAATTTGCTAACTACAAAACTGGACATATGTGGCCCAACTCATCTAAAAGTGCCTAATTTATATGTTACGAAGTTAGTACCCATACTCATATTTGCCACTTTTTGCACACGGCCTATCCCAGCCATGGTAAATCGATAGCAAAACGGGCTCCAGTTCGCCCAATCATGCGCCGACCGGCACGTGACGGTCTGGAACCCGTCCCAAATTGCTATGCCTGATGGTGCCAAGCCAAAACACCCGCCAGAATCTCGATTAGGCTGTCCACATCGGCCTCTTCGCACACGAGTGGCGGCAGGAAACGCAACGTATGAGCTCCGGTCGCGTTAATCACGGCACCGGCCTCCAGCGCTCGGGCAACAATGTCATGCGCATCGCCCGCAGCGTCATCCAGGTCGCAGCCGAGCATCAAGCCGCGGCCGCGCACCTCGGTAACGTGCGGTAACTTGGCGAGCTTTGCCTCCATATAGGCACTCACCTTGGCGGCATGTTCTGCGTAGTCGCCGCGCACAAGCGCGGAGAGCGTCGCGGCGCACGCCGCGACTGCCAAGCAGCTACCGCCAAAGGTCGAACCATGATCGCCGGGCTTAAAGACGTCGGCAATACCCTTCTTTGCCACCACAGCGCCCATGGGCACGCCGTCGGCAATACCCTTGGCAAGGCTCATGATGTCGGGCTCCACGCCATAGGTCTGGAACGCAAACGGCTTGCCGGAACGGAAGATGCCACACTGGACCTCGTCGGCGATAAGCACGGCGCCCACCTCGTGCGCCAAGTCGCGCGCCGCTGCCATAAACTCCTCGGTCATGGGGTGCACACCGCTCTCGCCCTGAATCGGCTCGAGCATCACGGCGCAGATCTCGCTTCCGAGCTGCTTAAAGATTGCGCGCAGTTCATCAACATCGTTGGGCGTGCATGCCACAAAGCCGCCCGGCAGCGGGCGGAAACTGTCCTGCAACCAATCCTGCATGGTGGCGGCAATAGTCTCGAGCGTGCGGCCATGGAAGCCGCCGCGCATGCACACGATGGTGTTGCCGCCGTTACCGGCACGCTTGGCGTACAGGCGCGCGAGCTTCATCGAGCCCTCGTTGGCCTCGGCGCCGGAGTTGGCAAAGAAGGTCTCCCAAACCTGCTCATCCGCAGCCGGGGCACCAAGAGCAGCTGCCGTGGTCTCATCGCCGGCGACAATGGCATCGGCAAGCACGCGCGCACCATCTACGTCGTCGTTAGCAAGCTTGGACAGCAGCGCCGCGACCTGTCCACGCTGCTCGATGTAGAAGTAATTGGAGACATGCATGAGCTTTTTGGTCTGTGCCTCGAGCGCCGAGAGCACAGCCGGGTCGCCATGACCTAGGCTGCACACGCCGATGCCGGCAAGAAAGTCGAGGTACTCACGACCATCGTCGCCGGTGAGCTTCATGCCGTGACCCTCGACAAGCTCGACCGGAGAGCGGCCAAAGGTATGCATAACGTAATGGGATTCAAGCGATTGCTGAGCTGCAAGTGACATGGGATGCCTTTCGTTGAGCGCCGGACGGCGCAGGCCTATGGGTGCAGAAATGGGGCGGCTGAGGGTCAGTTAGACCGTCTGAAGCTTCTCGACCTCGTCGAGGTTCTCGGTCAGACGCGCAGCAAACGTCGAAAGCGGATGCGGATGCGTATCGAACTCGTAAGCCGTCTCGGTGGAATGGATCACGGTGCCGACGCCGGCATCGGTCAGCAGCTCCAGCAGCAGCGAATGCGGCGTGGTGCCGTTGATGATGTGAGCGCGAAATACGCCGCCGGCAAGCGCATCGACGGCCGCGTGCAGCTTGGGAATCATGCCCTTATCGACCTCGCCGCCGTAGAGCATTTCGTTAACCTCGTCGAGTGTTAGGTTGGAGATGAGTGAGTCTTTATCGCTAAAGTCCTTGTACAGGCCGTCGACGTCGGTCAAAAAGATCGCCTTGTGCGCGTGGAGCGCTGCCGCAACGGCACCGGCGGCGGTATCGGCGTTGATGTTGAAGAAACCGCCGTCCTCCCCCGCCGCGACGGTAGCGATGACGGGGATGTACTCGCTATCGAGTAAGCGCTCGATATAGTCGGTGTTGACGTGCGTCACTTTGCCCACGCGACCGAGCTCGGGGTCGAGCGGCTCGGCGATGAGCGTGCCGGCATCGCTGCCCGACACGCCCACGGCCAGGTTGCCGTGGTGGTTGATGGCAGCAACCAGCTCCTGGTTAACCTTGCCGCCCAGCACCTCGCGCACGATATCCATCGTCGCCGGCGTGGTCACGCGCTGGCCGTTCTTAAACTCGACGGGAATATCGTAATGGCTCAGCGCCTCGTTAATAGCCTTGCCGCCGCCGTGCACGATGACGGGGCGCATACCGATGATCTTGAGCAAAACGATGTCGCTCATCACGTCGCGGCGCAGCTGCTCATCAACCATGGCGGCTCCGCCATATTTGATAACAACCGTCTTGCCGGTCAGGTTCTTAATCCACGGCAGCGCTTCGAACAGCAGCTGCGCGGTTGCTTCGTTGGATTCGCTCGAACGACAATCGCGTGCGAATTTCATAATCTGCCTCGTCTTTCATATCGTTATCGCGCCGTGCTCCGCTGTCCGCAATCGCGGCAAGATGCGCAGCGTGCCCGGAATCTAGGAACGGTAGTCGCCGTTGATGGAGATGTACTCATGCGTGAGGTCGCAGGTCCACACGGTCGTTGCCGCGTCGCCTGCGCCCAGGTCGGCCGAGATCACGATCTCGGGCGCCTCGAAACGTCGTAGAGCCTCGTCCTCGTCAAAGGGAACAGTCAGACCGTCGCGACAGACAGGCATGCCCATCATGTCGATGGAAACGTCTTCCTGATTAAACTTCACGCCGCACTTGCCAAGCGCCATAGCAACGCGGCCCCAGTTGCAGTCGTGGCCGGCGATGCAGGTCTTAACGAGCGGCGAGTTGGCAACGGCACGGGCGGCGATATCGGCCTCCTCGTCGTTCACGGCGCCGGTAACGTTGACTGTAACAAGCTTGGATGCGCCCTCACCATCGGCGGCAATATTGCGCGCCAGGCTCTCGCACACCTCGTGCACGGCAAATGCCAACTCGTCAAAAGCATCGGAGCCCTCGACGATAGGCTCGGCATCTGCGGCAGCGGCACCGGAGGCAAGCATGATGCAGGTGTCGTTGGTCGAGGTGTCGGAATCGACCGTTACCTTGTTAAAGGTCTGCTTGACGGTCGAGAGCAGCAGGGCATGAAGTGCCGCCGGCTCGACGGGGGCATCGGTGGTGATAGCTGCGATCATGGTGGCCATGTTGGGCATGATCATACCCGAGCCCTTGCACATTCCGCCTACCGTATAGACATTGCTCGCATGACCCGCAGCCTCACTGACGTAGGACACGGCGTACTCCTTGGAGTGCGTGTCGGTCGTCATGATGGCGCGAGCGGCATCGGCGCCACCGTGGGCGGAGAGCGCCTCGTAGGCAGCAGGAATGGCGGTCTCAAACGTGTCGATCGGCAGAATCTGGCCAATCACACCCGTGGAGGCAATCAGAATCTGCTGAGGCTCGCAGCCGATGACCTGCGATGCGATGCTGCACGTCTCGCGCGCGCATGCAAGGCCGGTCTCACCCGTGGCGGCGTTGGCATTGCCAGAGTTGACCGAAATGCCGGCGATGATACCGTACCCCTTGTCGGTACCGCCCAGGTTGGCACGGCTCACCTGCACGGGCGCCGCGCAAAAGCGATTGGTGGTAAACACGCCAGCACCGGGACAGGGTTTATCGGGCACGACGAGCGCGTAATCCAGACGCTCGGGGTTCTTGCGGAACCCAGCGTGGATGCCTGCAGCCTTAAAACCAGCCGCAGCCGTAACGCCACCCTCGACGGCGCGAATCTTGATATCAAACAGCTCGGTATTCATCGTCTTTATGACTCCTTATGTCAAACAAAAAACGGACATCGGTTGGTGCGCCATGCCAGTCGTGATCATGAGACCAGCTTAAGAGTGGCGCCCCATTCGATGCCCGACTACCAAATCGTTAACAATCGAATGTGCTACACCGGGCACGCCACTGTGGGCAAGCCTCGTCGCTCGTCAAAGCCAAAGACGATATTGGCGCACTGGACTGCTTGGCCCGCAGCGCCCTTGCACAAATTGTCGATAGCACCCGTCGCCACCAGCACGCCCGCGCGCTTGTTGAGCGCGAGGCCAATCTGGGCAGCGTTGGTGCCGACGACCGAAGCCGTCTTGGGCTGCTGGCCGGCATCGAGCACGCGCACAAAGGTGCGACCGGCGTAGAACTGCTTGTAATGGTCGACAACGTCCTCAAGGGTCAAGGTATCGAGAGCCTGCGGCGTGAGCGGCAGCGTCACCGTGGAGAGCAGACCGCGCTTGAGCGGTGCCAGGTGCGGGGTAAAGACGACGCGATCGGTCAGGCCAAGGATTTGCTCAATCTCGGGCGTGTGGCGATGCTTGCCCACGCCGTAGGCCTCCAAGTTCTCGTCGGCGCTGCAAAAATGGGTGCGGGCGTTGCAGGACTTACCGGCGCCCGTCACGCCGCTAATGGCATCGACAATCACGGGGCCGTTCTCGGCCACCCAGCCCGCGCGCACGGCGGGCGCGGCGGCAAGGCTCGTTGCGGTGGGATAGCAACCGGCGCAGGCGACCAGCACGGATTTGCCGTCGGCATGGTCGGATGCGGCGGTCTCCAAGTCCTGGCAGAACAGCTCGGGCAGACCGAAGGCACGGGTCTTGAGCAGCTCGGGGCTCGTATGCTCGGCGGCATACCAAGCCTCAAAAACGGACGCGTCGTTCAGACGGTAGTCGGCCGAAAGATCAAAGCAGGAGACGCCCGATGCAAGCAGCGCGGGCACCTGTGCCATGGCAGCCGTGTGCGGCACGGCCAAAAAGACCGCGTCGCAGTTCTTGAGCTCAGGGGCATCATGCGTCGTAAAGACAAGATCGCTTACGCCGGTGAAGCTCGGGTGCACCGCAGACAACGGCTGGCCGGCATCGGCGTTAGACGTAATGACAACAAGTTCAAACTCGGAATGACCGAGGACGAGGCGAATGAGCTCGGCGCCGGCATATCCAGCCGCACCGACAATTCCAACCTTTACAGACATATCAGACTCCTTGTCTGCAGTTATGCAGCAATGCGCATCCCGCAGCCGTCGTTATGAGGTGGGTTGAAACTTTAGCACCAAAAGATGCATATTCACGCAAATAGTTTGCATCTTCATGCATTGAAACATGCCCGACATATTTGCTTGAAGTAATTGACAAATAGGAGCGGGCCCCGTATTGACCGGCACTCCTTACGGCGCCGGGCAATACGGGGCCCGCCCATGCGAAAACCAAGTTGTAGGATGAGCCAGCCTGGCTAGAGCTCGACCGGTAGCCATTCGTCGTGATTGCAGATAAACGCCTCGGGATCCTCGACGCTAAAGAAGACAAGCGTGGGGTCGTCGGGCCCCTCATAGTGCTCACTCAAGCGCTCAAGATGCTTCCATCCGGCCTCGCGCATTTCGCTCGAAGCCCGGTCATCCAGGCCCGCATGCCCGCGCAAGATCAACCAGCCATGGCCCGGCCACCAACTCGTGGCCTCAAAACGCTGGTTTTGCAGCAGCTCTTGCCACACATCTTTGGTGCGCGCCGTTACAAACCACAGCTTGCCGTCCTGAATCTGCGCAAACGAGCACGGACGCACATGCGGCTGCCCGTCCACACTCGTCGCCAGATACCACGCCGGCACCGACGTCAGATACTCCAGCACCGTATTCAATCCGTCCATGTGTCCTCCTGGCGCTAGCTAATTCGGAACGGGTAGTTAATTTGAGACGCTCTAGAGCTCCAGGCGCTCCTCGCTGCCGTCGATATCACAGAAGCGCGCGGCAATGTTGCGGGCCGAAAAGAAAGCAAGGCGGCCGTCGTTGGCACTCTCGTGTTCCTCGCCGATGCCCACCATGTGCTTAAAACCCGCTTGACGCACCTTGTCGCTCGCAACCGCGTCGTCCTCAAGTGCGGCCTCGCCGGTCAACACGATCCAACATTCCCCCGGCTTCCAGCCCGAGAGCTCAAACTTGGGATTCGCACTCAGCTCCGCCCACACATCCTTGTCGCGCGACGTGCAAAACCACAGCTTACCGTCATCGACCATGGCAAACGAAAACGGCCTCACGCGAGGCTGATGCCCGTCGGTCACATCGGTCGTGGCCAGATACCACGCCGGAATGCGCCTGAGATACGAACAGGCGCGCTCAAGCTGAGCCGTGCGGTCGTTGTCGGTCATAGGGGCCCCTTTCTTGCGCTCGAATCGCGCCTAAACAAGTTGAAGGTTGACGACGATAACACACGCAAGCAGCAGCATCGTCACAACCGCAGCCAGCGCATCCCCGCGGCGAAATGCAAGTGCATGCAGACGCGTGCGGCCCTGCTCGCCGTGATAGCAGCGTGCATCCATGGCGGCAGACAACGTCTCGGCATGACGGAACACGCCCGTGAACAGTGGAATCGCCACACTGCCGAGCATACGCACGCCGCCGAGCGGGCCACCTGTTACGCGTGCGCCGCGGCTTGCCTGCGCGTCCGCCGTCTGCTTCATCTCGGTGGCAAACTGCGGCATAAAGCGCAACGCGATGCCCATGATCATGCCGAGCTCATGCGCAGGGAGCCCCACGCGCGCAAACGGTGCGAGCAGGCGCTCAAAGCCCGCGGTGAGGTCGAGCGTAGGCGTGGTGAGCGTAATGGCGCTCATGCCGGCCATCATCAAGGTCAGGCGGCATGCCATAAAGACGGCGGAATGCAGCGAGCCCTCGCTTATCTGCAAAAAGCCGAGCTGCCACAGGATGCGCCCACTCTGATCGGTAAACAAGTTGAGCACCGCGACCACGACGACGATTGCCAGCAGCGGCGCCATCGACGACAGAACGCGACGAGCCGGCACCCGGGACACGGCATAGATCAGCACGACGAAAATTGCGACAGGAGCCAGTCCGCGGAAGCCGCCGACGGTCAGCGTCGTGATTAAAAACACAAAGCCCAGGAGCAGCTTGGTGCGCGGATCCAGGCGATGGATCGCACTATCGCTCGGATAGTAGCTGCCAAACGAAAACGCCTCCATTAGCAGCCCTCCTCTCGCGCGACCGTCTTGGATTTAGCAATGTCCGCGACGTTAGAAGGACCGTCCGAGCGACCGATTAGCAGGTCCACCAACTCGTCTGCCAGCGACTCAACCGTATAGAGCCCGCCGCAACGCAGCGGCACGCCCGCCTCCGCGAGCGCCAACGCCATGCGCTGGGCAGCAGGTACGCCCAAGCCGATCGACTTGAGCTCATCGGCATGTGCAAACACCTGCGCGGGGGTTCCCTCTGCAAACACCGCACCTTCGTTCATCACGACGATGCGGTCGCAGCAATTGGCCAGGTCATCCATACTATGCGAAACCATGACAACGGTCAGGCCATCGCGGTGAAGTCGATCGATAAGCTCAAGGAAATCCCTGTGCGCAGCCGGATCGAGCCCCGCCATGGGTTCATCGAGCACCAGGACTTCGGGCTCCATGGCGAGCACACCGGCGAATGCCACACGCCGTTGCTGACCGCCCGAAAGCTCAAAGGGACTCTTGTCGCCGACCGTAGAAAGGTCGAGGCCCACGCGCGAGAGCGACGACTCGACGCGACGGTCGACTTCATCTTGCGGCAAGCCAAGGTTGTGCGGGCCAAACGCCACGTCCTGCGTCACGGTTTCGGCAAACAGCTGACGCTCGGGATATTGAAACACCACGCCGACCTTGGCCTTAACCGCGGCGGCATCTTTCTTGTTTGCCAGGTCGAGCCCCAGCGCGCGAACGAATCCCTCCTGGGGGCGAATCAAACCGTTGAGATGCTGGACTAGCGTCGACTTACCCGAACCGGTATGACCTGCCAAGCCCAGGAACTCGCCGCGACGCACCGTCAGCGATACATCGCGCAGCGCCCACGGGCTGCTGGGGTCGTTTCCCCAGAGAGCCTGTTTATTCGATTTGCCCGCAGTGGCCGAGCGCTTGCGCCATCGACGGCGCTCGCGGGCACTCAGCGAGTAACTATGCGAGAGGTGCGAAATCTCGATGACGGGCTCCGACACGGCTGTCCCGTCGGTTGCAGAGGAGACGTTGTCGAGCACACGAGAATCGGATGCAGAAGGCCGCCCTGCGGTGTCTTCCCCACTCCGGTCGGCATATACCTGCGCAATCTCGGCGACCATATCCGCCTCGCGCACCCGCGCATGAACGGGCACGCCCTTCGCACGAAGCGCCATGCCCAAGCAGCACGACGCCGGCATATCCAGGTTGAGCTCCACGAGCCCATCTGCCCGCGTCAGAATCTCCTCGGGCGTACCGAGCATGGCAACGCGCCCCGCCCGAAACACCGCGACACGATCGGCCTCGGCGGCCTCTTCCATAAAGTGCGTAATCATCACGATGGTCATGCCGCGTTCGTGCAGCACGTGACAGGCCTTCATAAGGCCCTTGCGCCCGCGCGGATCGAGCATCGAGGACGCCTCGTCCAAAATGAGCACGCGCGGTTCCATGGCGAGCACACCGGCAAGCGCCACACGCTGCTTTTGACCGCCCGAAAGCGCATGGGTCTCGTGGCGCTCAAAGCCCACCAGGCCCACGCCCTTCAGCGCCTCGCGTACACGCTGCGCAATTTGTGCAGATGGCACGCCAAGGTTTTCGGGACCAAACGCAACGTCATCTTCGACAAGCGTTGCCACCAGCTGGTCATCGGGATTCTGGAATACCATGCCCGCGGTCGAACGAATGTCGTAGACCAGCTCGGGATCGGACGCATCCATGCCGTTGATGCGTACCGTGCCCGCATCGGGCTGCAGCAGCGCATTCAGATGCTTGGCAAACGTCGACTTGCCCGACCCATTGCCACCGAGGATACAGAAAAACTCCCCGTCCTCGATGTTCAGATCGACGCCGTCGAGTGCCGGTACGGCACCGTCATAG
This sequence comes from Collinsella sp. AM13-34, assembly GCF_003473055.1. NCBI lineage: Bacteria > Bacillati > Actinomycetota > Coriobacteriia > Coriobacteriales > Coriobacteriaceae > Collinsella > Collinsella sp. AM13-34. The sequence continues at coordinate 47,861 of NZ_QRLE01000003.1, forward strand.
CTAAAGGAAACGCCCTGACACTCAATCATGCGCGGCCTTTGACCTGGTCCTTTTTAGGCGTGATGAGGTTGGAGACCGCCTTGTACACCGCAAGTGTCAATACCGAGTTAAGGACGGTCTTGATAAGGTTGAACGGCAGCACGGCAGGAACCATGAGCGGGGCGATCACATCGACCGAGCCATACCAGAACCATACGCCAATGGTAAGGTTTGCGACCATAGACAACGCCGTAGCGGCAATGACGCCGAGCACCAGGCCAATCACGGCACCCTTATAGGTATGCATCTTCTGGTACACGATAGCCGCGGGCAGAATGTAGCCCAGCGTAGCAACCAGGTTCATAAGTGCGCCGACCCAATCGCCCGTGGTAAGCGCATGGATAACAATCGCCATAGCGGCAACAGCAGTACCGGCGCCAGGACCATACGCAAAACCGCACACCATCGCCGGCACCAGCGACGGGTCATACGTCAAAAACGGCGCCGAAGGAAGGATAGGCAGCTGCACGTACATAAACAGGGCGCCCAAGGCACACATCAGCGCCATGGTAACGAGCTGTTTGGTGCTCCACCTATTCGTGTTCTCAAAATGGATATGCTGCGACTGTTCAGACATAAGATCACCTGCCTCTTTCATCCGGACTCTAACCGTTGGTACTGGGATCTCACCAGTTCAGCCGGCATGCGAACCAACGCACACACGGGTCGCGGACTCATCGGCTCGGCCGCAGGCACCTCGACTGCGCCACGGCACCCCTTTAGCACCGCCCGATTTACCGCCAGTGGGGAATTTCACCCCGCCCTGAAACAGCAATTGCAAGTGTAGCACCAGTAGGCTTTCGCGCAAGTATGCCAAGGGTAATTTATGGCGGGGGAAACGCTCTAGAAATGCGGCCGGGACAGAGCAGCGCGACAATAACGTACCCGCCCATCCCAAAGTGCTGCGCTTTTCGCGGCAAAGCCGCGAAACAGCAAAAGGGAAAAGCCACCGCAACAACCACGTTCCCCATCCATCCCAAAGTAGCGCGCCTTTCGCGCAAGGCGCGAAACAGCGAAGGGGACACGTATCCCTATCGACCACGTCCTTCTCCGCCCGCCGACCTCAAGGCCGTAAACGCAGGGAATCCGAGGACGTTCCGGAGAGAAGCCCCCGTCACGCCCCCGGATTCCCGGTGGGAGTTCTAGACCTTGTCGGCCTTAGTACATACCGCCGCCCTGCTGACCAGCGGTAGCAGCAGCGATAGCGTCCTCAAGCTGAGTGTTTTTGGGCACATCGGAGACGGTGGCCTCGGTGATGAGGATCAGGCTGGCGACAGAAGCAGCGTTCTGCAGGGTGACGCGGCTGACCTTGACGGGGTCGAGGACGCCCATCTCGATCATGTCGCCCCACTCGCCGTTGGCAGAGTTGAGACCCTGGCCGGCGGGCAGCTCGGCAACCTTGTCGACCACGACAGCGCCCTCAAAGCCAGCGTTCTTGGCGATGGTGGCGACCGGAGCGGTCAGAGCCTTCTTGACGATGTCGACGCCGATCTTCTCCTCGGGGTCGTCGATCTCGACAGCATCGAGCGCAGGAGCAGCGTCCATGAAGGCGACGCCACCGCCGGCGACGATGCCCTCCTCGACAGCAGCGCGGGTAGCCTGCAGGGCATCCTCGACGCGGTGCTTGATCTCCTTGAGCTCGGACTCGGTAGCAGCGCCGACCTTGATGACGGCAACGCCACCGGAGAGCTTGGCCAGGCGCTCCTGGAGCTTCTCACGGTCGAAGTCAGAGGTGGTGTTCTCCATCTCGCCCTTAATCTGAGCGATGCGGGCGTCGATGGCCTCCTTGGAGCCAGCGCCGCCGACGACGACGGTGTTGTCCTTGGAGATGGTGACGGACTTAGCGGTACCGAGCATATCGGCGGTGATGTCAGCGACCTTCACGCCCAGCTCGTCCAGAGCGGCCTGGCCACCGGTGAGGACGGCGATGTCCTCGAGGATGCGCTTGCGGCGATCGCCGTAGCCCGGGGCCTTGACGGCGCAGACGTTGAGGGCGCCACGGATCTTGTTGAGGACCAGGGTCGGCAGAGCCTCGCCGTCGATGTCCTCAGCGATGATGAGCAGGCCACGGCCGGCGCGCTGGACAGCCTCGAGAACAGGCATGATGTCCTGAACGCTGGAGATCTTCTGGTCGGTGATGAGGATGTACGGATCCTTCATCACGGCCTCCATGCGGTCGTTGTCCGTGACGAAATAAGCGGAGACATAGCCCTTGTCGAACTGCATGCCCTCGACGGTGTCGATGGTGATGTCGAACGTCTGGGAATCCTCGACGGTGATGACGCCGTCCTTGCCCACGACCTCCATGGCCTCGGCGATCTTCTCGCCGACCTCGGGGTCACCAGCGGAGATGGTGCCGACGGAAGCGATCTGCTCCTTGGTCTCGACCGGCTTGGCCTGCTTCTTCATCTCGGCGACGGCGGCGTTTACGGCCTTGTCGATGCCGCGACGGATGGCCAGCGGGTTGGCGCCGGCGGCGACGTTGCGCAGACCGTCGTTGACGATAGCCTGAGCGAGCAGGGTTGCGGTGGTGGTGCCGTCACCCACGGTGTCGTTGGTCTTGGTGGCGACCTCCTTCACCAGCTGAGCGCCCATGTTCTCGATGTTGTCCTCGAGCTCGATCTCCTTAGCGACGGAAACGCCGTCGTTGGTGATGGTCGGAGCACCGAACGTGCGCTGCAGAGCGACATAGCGGCCCTTGGGGCCCATGGTGACGGTAACGGCGTCGGCCAGAGTGTTGACGCCCTTGGCGAGCTTAGCGCGGGCATCGGTGTTGAACGTAATGTTCTTTGCCATGGTGAGTAATCCTCCAAAAGAAATGTGACTCGCGTCGCCGCTTCCGAGTCCTATGCGGCGAGCGCGCTCAAAGACGAATCAGAGATTCTGACGAGACTAGGCCTCGACGACGGCGTAGATGTCGTCGGCGCGCATCAGCAGATATTTCTCGCCGTCGACCTTGACCTCGTTGCCACCAAACTTACCGTAAATGACAACGTCGCCGACCTGAACGTCCATGGGGATGCGCTCGCCCTTGTCGTTGACCTTACCGGCACCCACGGCAACGATGGTGCCGCGCTGCGGCTTCTCCTGAGCGTTGCTGGCGATGTACAGACCAGAAGCGGTCTTCTGCTCGGCCTCGTCGGGCTTGACCAGGACGCGATCTGCAAGCGGCTTCAAAGACGACATGCTTGTTTCCTCCTTTGTGGGCCGCGCGGTCATGCCGCGCGGATTAACCCTTTTTGTTTGCGTACGCGTTGAATGGTACCCACGAATGACGGGTTATACAACACGGAGTCAAAAAATCTTATTTTTTGGCACTTAGATTTTCTGAATGCCGGGGGATAACTTAGCAGTGGCTCCCGTGTGGCTCCGGAGGGGCGGGGCATAAGGTTTCCTGCTCGGGCAGTCCTGCTCGCACGAAGGCCACATTAAGTGGCCTTCGGCTCGTGCGGAACTCGCGATAAACCTTATGCCCCGCCCCTCCGGAGCCACACGGGAGCCAGGTTAACTAATTCGGACCCGGCATTCAGAAAAGTCAGTGCAGCAAAATGGCGATGCGGATGGTGCGAATAAGAAAGGGACACGTTGCTGAAACGTGCCCCTTATGAGTGGGGTATGAGGTTAGCGCTCGTAGATTAAGTTGCCCGCCAGGTAGGTGGCCTGAACCTTGGTGGCTTGCAGCTCTTGGGGGTCGATGATGAGTGGGTTTTGGTCCAGGACTACCAGGTCGGCGTATTTGCCGGGTTCCAGGCTGCCGAGGTTTTGCTCGTCGCCTGCCGCGTAGGCGCTGCCCAGGGTGTAGTTGCGCAGGGCCGTTGCCGCATCGATGCGCTCGCTCGGCAGCCAGCCGCCCTCGGGCCAGTGGCTTTTGGGGTCTTGGCGCGTAATAGCCGTGTAGAGCACGTTCATGCTGGTAACGGACGTGATAGGGCTGTCAGTACCGAAGGCTTGGCGGATGCCGCGCTGCTTATAGGTTGCGAACGGCCACATGATTCGGCTTCGCTCCAGGCCAAGGTCGCGCTCTGGGCCACCCGGATCGAGCGTGATGTGGCAGGGCTGGCTCGAGGCGACCACGTTGAGCTTGCGCAGGCGGTCGATGTCCTCGGGCAGGAGGTTCTCCAGATGCTCGAGTGTGTTATGGCCGTGCTGGGGCAAGCCGTAGAGCTCTGCCGCCTCCTCAAAGATATCGAGTGCGGCATGGATGGCACCGTCGCCGATAACGTGGATGCGCACGGTATGGTCACGCTCGGCTGCCGCCAAAACCAACTTGCGCATACGCTCGACAGGGACCGTCAGGCGGCCCTGGTCGCCCGGGAAGCGCGGGTTGGTATAGGGCTCAGTGAGGTATGCGGTATGCTCGCTCGACACGCCGTCGAAGAACTGTTTAAAGCCTGGCGCCGAGAGCAGCGCGTTGTTCGCGTAGCGGGTCTGGAGTTCTTCCAAGCGCGACTGGTCATCCAGCAGCGTGGGAAACAGATGGGCGCGGATGCCCAGCTTGCCGGAGGCCTGCAGCTTGTCGTAAACATCGTCGCGAATAAAGTCGCAGCCCGGCGTGGGCATGAGCGACATATCGCAGATTGAGGTGATGCCTTGCTCGGCCATACGCTTCATCTGGTCGGCGTAAGCGCTCGCGATGCGGTCCTCGCCCAGCCACTCCAGGCAGCGCGGCAGCAGCTGCATAGCAGCCGCCTCGTGGGCGATACCCGTAAGCTCGCCATTTGCATCTTTGTCGTAGCTACCACCCGCCGGAGGCTCGCTGTCGCGTGTCACGCCGAGGGCTTCGAGTGCGCGGCTGTTGAGCCACAGCGTGTGCCCGTCGCCCGAATACATAACGCAGGGGCGATCGGGGAATGCCGCATCGAGCGACGCCTTGGTAGGATGCGCGGGCGGGTCCCAACGGTAGTCGCGCCAGCCCTGCGTCACAACCCAAGCGTCATCGGGCAGGTCCTGGGAAAACTCGAGCGCGTGCTGCACCAGCGCCGCCTCGGACGTGCCCATATCCATGAGCATGTACGGCGAGGAACCGACCGAGGTATGGAAGAAGTGCAGATGAGCGTCATGGAAACCGGGGCAGACAAACTGCTCGCCGTAGTCGATAACCGGCGTGGCGGCGGGAGCGGCGGCGATCACGTCATCGGGCTTGCCGACTGCGACGATACGGTCGCCTGCGATGGCAATCGCCAGCTCGCGGGCAGTATCGATGCCGTCTTGCGCGGTAAAGACGTTCTTGGAGCGGATAATCCGATCGATATGTTGCATGGGCATCCCCATCTCTGGCAGGAAATTCAACACCCCCGAGTGTACTCCCCCGCCCTTGCAACAAAACCCCAAGCGGCAAACGGCAACTTTACCAGCCCTAGCGGCAGGTGGCATACTGGAGAGAGCCTGTACGATTTTGCGATCAACCCAGCAAGGAGCAAATCGACCATGACGAAGACCAAGGCACAGCAGATTATGGCGGCGACCGAGGCTCGTGCGGCTGACGACGTCACCGCAGCCATCAAAGATATCGCTACCGAGTTTGAACCCTATATCATCAAGCAGCGCCGCCACTTCCATAAGCACCCGGAGCTGAGCCTTGCCGAGGAGCGCACGACTTCTGACATCGCCAACCAGCTCGACGCCATGAATATCCCCTACGAGCGTCCCCTTAAGACGGGCCTTGTGGCAACCCTTCGCGGCACCGCGCCCGACGCCTATCGCGAGGACGGCACGCCACGCCGCCGCATCCTGCTGCGCGCCGACATCGACGCCCTGCCCGTCACCGAGCAGACCGGCGAAGAGTTCGCCAGCGTCAACGAGGGCTGCATGCACGCCTGCGGCCACGACTGCCATATCGCCATGATGCTCGGCACGCTGCAAATCCTGCGCCATATGACCGACGACATCCACGGCGAAGTCCGCATCGTCTTCCAGCCCAGCGAGGAAAACGGCCAGGGCGCCAAGCTCATGATCGGCACGGGTGTCCTCAACGGCGTCGACGGCGCCTACGCCGCGCACATCTGGAGCGAGGTCGACGCCGGCACCGTAAGCTGCGAGCCCGGCCCGCGCATGGCCAATACCGACTGGTTCCGCATCGATGTCCGCGGCACCTCGTGCCACGGCGCCATGCCCCAGCGCGGCCACGACGCCGTCATGGTGGCCGCCGAGATCGTCAATGCCCTGCAGACCATCGTTTCGCGCGAGATTAGCCCCTACGAACCCGCCGTCATCACCGTTGGCGAACTGCACGGCGGCACCGCGCGCAACGTTATCGCCGGCACGGCCTACCTCGCCGGCACGGTGCGCACCTATGGCGACAAGACGCATGAGGAGATGCCCGAACTTATGCGCCGCATCGTGGAGCACACTGCGGCGGCCCTGGGCGCCGAGGCCGAACTCACCGACTACACCATCGCCAACTACAAGGTCGAAAACGACGTCGCCTCGAGCGAGCGTTGTCGTCAGGCCGTGGTCAAGTGCCTGGGTGCAGCCGGCGAAGGCCATTATCGCGGCACACTTTCGGGCGAGGACTTCTCGGAGTATCTGCGCCGCGTACCGGGCGTGCTCGCCTTTGTTGGCACGCGCAACCCCCAGATTGGCGCCACGTACGCCCAACATTCTTGCTTCTACAAGATTGACGAGTCGGTGCTGGCCAAGGGCTCCATGGTGGCCGCCCAGTATGCCATCGACTTTTTGGCCGAGCCCACGCAAGAGGAGCTCGACGGCCCCGCGATCACCGCGGTCGCCGAAACCAACCCCGATCTGGCCGCCAAGTTGCGCTCTGCCAAGGCGACGACCGCCGAGGCTCGTGACGCCATCCACGATGCCCGCACGGCTCGCCACGCCGCGATCAAGGGCATCCACGATGCACGCGCCGCCGCGCGCCGCGAGGAGAAGCACGACGAGTAGCCGATTCGCGACCGTCTCGCAGTCATAGCCACATCGCGATATCAAAGCGGGGGCGGACGCTTCGGCACGTCCGCCCCCGCTTATTTGTCAAGCGCTATTTCTACCGTTTCTACCCCGTCCCCAAATGGCAGGTGGCAGGGTTACTCGTCCTGCGGGTCCTCGTCGGAGCTTGGCGCAGGCTCGGGCTCAGGTGCAGGCTCGGGCTCCGGTTCCGGCATGGGCGCGGGCTCGGGCTCAGGCTCAGGCTCAGGCACGGGCGCGGGCTCGGGCTCGGGCGCAGGCGCCGGCGCCGCAGCGGAATCGGATACGGGCGCTGCGTCGGCGCTAAAACCAGCCGGAGCAGACTTCTTCTCAAACGGCAGCACAAAAGTCAGGACGTCGTCCTTGTCCTCGTCGGCCCATTCGCTTGCATAACGTGCAACCCAATAGCCAATGGCACGGTGCTTGAGCATCTTGCCAAAGACCGTAAGAAATACGGTGACGAAAGCGACCAGCACCAGGAACAGCACGAGTATAAGGCCACCACCGGAGACGATCGCCTCGATACCCGTGGGGCGATAGTAATAGCCGTACGCGCCAATTCCGGCGATGGCACCAAAGACGATCGTCAAGATCCATGTGACAACGTTGGCGACCAGACCCGTCAAAAACTCGGGAAGGAACGAAGCGCAGAACAGCTTGGTCTTGTTGTGCTTAAACGCCGCCCAGACCTTGTCGAGCGAAAACGCGCTCTCGACACGACCGGTCACCGCAAAGTGCATCACGGCAATGTCGGCGAACATCTTAAAGAAGACCCCCAAGACCGCCGTGGCAATCATAGCCAGGACAAGCAGGCCAAGCGAGCCAAACAGCGCTGCCTCGAGTGCATAGGAGCCGTAATACGAATACGAGCCCGCGGCGCCAATTACCACGCTCTCCACCAGCGAAAGCACTACACCGATAACGGGAATGGCAGCGATAACCTCGAGCACGACCGAGATAACGCTCGAAAAGACTCCGAGGCCAAACGACGTGGAACGCATGAGTGGTCGATCCATACCGCCATCAACCTTGAGCGACAGATCGCGACCCCACTCAATACCAAAGCCGGAACCACACACGCTCGCAATGCAAGCTGCCAAAAAGCCGATGGCAGCTGCAATGCCGCCAATAACGGGAATAAACAGCACGAGTACCGACACAACACAAATCAGCGCCGGTAAAAAGGCAATCTGGCACACGCGCTGCAGCACGCCCGGCGTCTTGGTCATATCCTCAAACGCCTGAGCCACACAGCCCTTGGACGCATTCGCCACGGGCGGTTGCGGAACAAACTGCTGGGGCTGACCCTGAGGGGCAGAGGCTGCGGCACCGGCATTAGGAGCACCGCACGCGCCACAGAACTTGTCGTTGACGCCCATGGGGGCACCACACTGCGAACAGAACATCGAAATCATCCCTTCGTATCATGAGCGAATCATCTGGATCGCAAACGATGTTTTAGCATCATTATCACCCAATGTGGGGACAAATGCTCCAACATGACGTATTTGCAACGCGCAGGGCGCTATTCGATTGTTTGATGAGCTCGACCGCGTTAGTTCGTTCCGCGGAAACCCTTGCCGACGATCTCGGAGCTGTCGACGATCGTGATAAAGGCACCCGGATCGACTTCGCGCGCATAGCGGCGCAGTTGCACGGCCTCGCGACGGCTTAGCACGCTCATGATCACCGTCACGCACTTGCCCGAGAAAGCACCGTAGCCGCGGCTGATAGTCGCCGTACGGTTGAGATGCTTGACGATAAACTCCTCGACCTTAAGGGGCTCGGAGCAAATGACCGTGCAGACTTTACGCAGGTGGATGCTCTCGATGGCTTTGTCGACCACAAGCGTCTTGGCAAACAGGCCGAGCACGCAATACAGACCGACGCGCGGGCCGTACAAGAAGGCCGCGATGGTCACGATGCCGATATCGACCAACAGCAGGGCACGGCCGATCTCAAGCGTCGTGCGGCGTTTGAGAATCATGGCGAGGATGTCCGTGCCGCCCGTCGAGGCACCAATATCAAAGACGATGGCGCTGCCGAGCGCCGGCAGAATCACGGCAAAGCACAGGTCGAGCCACATATCGCCCGTCATCGAGACATCGGTCGGAATAAAGAGCTCAAACAGCGAGACATAGGCGGACAGCGCAAACGAGGCAAAGACGCTCCACAGGATTGCCTTGCGCTCCAAAAAGATAAAGCCCAAAACGACCAGGACCGCATTGATAATCCACATAAAAACGCCGACGGGCAGGGTCGGGAACAGCGTGGACAGAATGACCGACACGCCCGAGGTGCCGCCAAAAGCAAAGTGATTAGGGGTTTTAAACGCGACGATGGCAAAGGCCGTGAGGATCAGACCCAAATTGAGCTCGGCAAAAAAGCGCGGAAAGCCCGGCTCCTGGCTGCGCTTGCGACCAGCGCGCTCGCCCCGCTCGATAACATCGCGATCGACCACGCGCTCCATCGGCACTACGGGAGGACGATGCACCTCCTCGGCAGCACGCGACGCCGCCTCTGCCGCGGCGGCCTCAATTGCCCATGCCTTGCTTTCGGTCTCGTGTTCGTCGGCCATTACGGCAACCCCTCGTTAACAATTTGGAAACAATGCGCCCATTAGAGTAACGCGGAACGTGGGGATTGCAACCCTTAGTTAGACGAGCGGTATGACTATATCGGGAGCGTACAAAAACGGCCGGCCACGCTTTTGCTTGCGCGGTCGGCCGTTTAATGTTTTCGCAGATAAAACCTGCCAAAACAAACCTGTCCCTTTTTGGAAGGTTATTCGTGCTGGCTGGTGCGGTGCTCGTACTCCTCGGGGGTGATGACATCCTCGATGCGCAGGTTGACGCCCGCCACCTCAAGGCCGGTCATCGCGGCAAGGCGCTCGGTGACACGTGCCTTGACATCGTCGAAGATCGCGGGCGCATAGGCGCCGTACTCGATGATGACGGAGATGTTGACGACCACGCGATTATCGTCGGTGACCTCGACCGTCACGCCCTTGGTCAGATTCTCGGCACCAAACTGCTCCTGCACAAAGTGCATGAGGTTACCCTTCATGCCCAGAACGTGCGGAACCTCGCGGGTGGCCATGGCAACGATCTTCTCGATCACGCCGTTGGAATAGGTCAGCGAGTCCTCGGACTCATCCGCTTCCTCGTCGTCCTCATCCGTATCGGACTCGGCCTCGACGAGAGCCTCATCCTCGAGCGTCACATCCTCAGCTTCGGCGACGACCGCCTCGTTCTCCTCGAGCTCGGTATCGGCTACATCGACCTTCGTATTAAAAGCCATGGTTCCTCCTTATGCCTGCCGCGGATGCGACAGTCGAATACATATTAGCGGCCGCTAAACAGACGGCCGAAGAAGTTGACGATCCCGTTCTCGCCGTCGCGAATTTGGCCGATCACAGCGCCGATCAGCACGAAGAATGCAATGACGAGCGTGTCCCACAGGCCCAACGTAAGTACCAGCACGGCGAGGATAAAGCCGGCGACGGCGCCGAGCGTGGTGTTGGGATGACGCACAGCATAGCTCCAGATGGCAGCGCCCGTACCCTTGATGAGACCCATAGCCTCGTCAAAATCCGCGGCTGCCGCGTCTTGTAACTCGGTTGCCTCTGCTTTGGAATCAACAGGTTCGCTCGCCGACGTGGCGCTCTGGTCAATCGTCAGGCGCGGCGTACGAGCGGTCTTATCTTGATTGGTATCACTCACCGGAAACCTCCACGGTCTGGACGGTAGTCTTGGACGGCAAAAAACGGACGCGCGCGGTCGTACCCGGCGCGCCGAGCATGGTATCGCAGGCTTCTTCGATGCGCTGCCGCATCGCGGTAGCCAGAGATGCCACGTCCTTATCGTCAAGCGCGATAGCCTCGACCTTAAAACGGACGTGCGAATCGTCGGGGCCTTGGACGCGAGCCTCGACATGCTCGACCATCACGCGGTCGTCGCGCTCGGCAGCAACCCTGGCGCACGAAGAAAGCGCCGCAAGGGTAACCTCGATATTGCGCTCCCCCGCCGGATGCACGCAGGACGGTTCGCGACGGGCGAACATCAGGCGGAAAAAGCTCAGCAGTACGCCGATCGCCACGACGCCGGCGCACGCCGTCACGACGATGCGCGGCATGGGGTCGCGCATCAGCAGCATAAAGCGATACGTATACGGCCCCCAAAACTGGCAGACAAGCGTACCCAATGCCACGATGGTGGCGGCAAGATACACGATCGCTAGGGCTCGTTTGAGTACGCGCACGCGGCGCTCCCTTCAAATCTCGGCTCTCGAAATGCAGAACGGTTCGCATCATTATAAAAGAGCCGGGTCCGGTGCTCTACGCACGCGGATCCGGCTCATCTATTCCACGAGGCTTGCATGCTCGCTTCATTATGCCCAGATATGCACGGCTCAATCCGTGCTGGCGCTACTCCTCCTCGAGGGCAGCGATGACCTCGTCGGTCATGTCCATGGTGCTGTAGACGTCCTGGACGTCGTCGAGCTCCTCAAGACGGTCGATGAGGCGCTGGACCTTCTTGGCGTCGGCGCCGGAAACCTCGGTCGGGGTGGTCGGGACCATGGTGGTCTCGGAGCCCTTGACCTGGACACCCTGCTCCTCGAGCGCCTTGGAGACAGCCATGACCTCGTTGGCAGCAGTCCAGACGATCCACTCCTCGCCGGCATCCTCGTAGTCCTCGCCACCGGCCTCGGCGATGGCCATCATGAACTCATCCTCGTCACCGGCAGCACCGTTGGCGATCATGGTCTCCTTCTTGGCGTTCTCGTCCAGGATCTCCTTGGCGACGACGATCTGGCCCTTGCGCTCAAACTGGAAGGCGACGGAGCCGGAGGTGCCCAGGTTGCCACCAGCGTGGGAGAAGGCGGAACGGACATCAGCGGCGGTACGGTTGCGGTTGTCGGTCAGGCAGTCGACGTAGACGGCGACACCGGCGGGACCGTAGCCCTCGTACACGATGTTCTCGTAGACGGCGGCGTCAGCACCCGAACCAAAAGCCTTGTCGATAGCGGACTTGATCTTGTCCTTAGGCATGGACTGAGCCTTGGCCTTGGCAACGGCAGCGGCGAGGCTGGCGTTGTTCTCGGGCAGCGGGTCACCGCCGAGACGGGCAGCAACGGTGATGTTGCGGCTGAGCTTGGAGAAGAGGGCGGAACGCTTGGCGTCCTGCGCGCCCTTACGATGCTTGGTTGTGGCCCACTTAGAGTGTCCGGACATACGTGTCTCCTATCGGTTTCGACCTAAAGCCCAGCGCAGATGCTCGGGCAATATAAACAAACGTCGTTATGATATACCTACTGGCCTGCGAGATAAACCCCAAAATGAAGGCGTCGTGATGATGTCCCCTTTGGTGCAAAGAAACCTGACCCCAATGCACCAAGTTAGGACCAGAGGAAGTCGCTGCGGGTGACGGTGGCGCCGATGGCGAAGGGCATGCAGGCGATGACCGGATACAGGTAGCGCATGTAGGTCGAGCCGTTGCACGGACCAATCAGGCACACGGCGAGCACGCCCAACAGCGGCACCCAGATCGCCAGCGCACGCCATGAATGACGACGCAGCAGGTAGACCACCACGGCGATCATGATCCACACATAGGTGGCCGAGCTCATGGTGAGCGAAATAAACGGGATGCGCTGCACCGCCACACGGTACAGATTGATCAGATGGTCACACCAGCGCACCACGTTGCTGTCAACCGGATGGAAGTCGAAGTACTTGAGGTTGTCGGGACGCGCCATGATCTCGGCACTACGCGCCGTGCTGTAGACCCAGGCATCGCGGGCACTCGGATAAAAGTAGCCGTAATAGTTATTGATGAGCGCCGAGATATAGCACTCGGGATCCTTTTTGAACATCTGCGCCCAGACCTCAAAATAGGCCTTGATGTCCTCCTGCGAGGCGTACTCGTTAAAGCAGTTCTTGACGGCATCCGACTTATCCGGGTTGTAACGGCGGCCCAGATTCTCGTACTTGAGCACCCGGTCGATCACGGCGCGCTCCTCATCAGTTACCAAACCGTCGCAGGGCGCCTCCACGATGGTGCCGTCCTCCTTTACCGTGGGGTTGACACCCGAGTTGAGGCCGTCGTGCTTTTGGACGAAACGAGCCGTCTGTTGGAACGGAATCGAGAGGATTTCGCGCTTGGAACCAGGCGTGATATCGTGCGCCGGCATAAAGACCTTGGTGAAGTACATATTAGAGGCAAGGCAGAGCGCGAGCACCGCGAGGACGCCAACCCAGCGGAAGCGCGGCGTGGCGCATGAGACCGCGGTGCCCGTCTGCTTAGCCGCACGACGAGCGACATGTACATCCCATGCGCAAAACGCCGCCGCGATCATACACGCCGCCAGCGGAAACACCAGGCCTCCATTGCGCAAAAACGTGGAACCCATGGCAGCAAGCGCAAACAACAGCCAGTCATGGCGCGCAAAGAGCACGGGGGCCTTCTCGCCCGCACGCTCGGCATTGGCATCGCGACGGGGCAGGCCGCAGGCCACGAGCTTCACGGTCTGCACCAACAGCACCAAAAACGCGTCGGCAAAGAGCACGTCTTTGGTGAGCAGGGCCGCGTAGTTAGAGAACATGGGCATAAACACAAAGAACAGCAAGATCACGCCGCGGACCGGCAGGCTCACGCCCAGTTTGCGCAGCGACGAGACGGAATAGGCCATGCAGGCGGCCGTAATGACGAACTGAGCGCAGGTGTAGATGGCAAGCCCCGCATTGGCGCTGTTAAAGACCGAAAGCCCCAGCTGCACGCACGAGCCGATGATAGCCGTGTGCACGACCGGGTGATGCCCGTTGAGCAGGACATTGGGGTTGAGTAGGCGCAGGTAGTCGCTCGTGCCGTTGGGATAGTTGAACCACTGGCGAATCTGCGCACCCGTATCTCCCATAAAAAGGCCGGGCAGCGAAGCGATGAGCGTGGGCGCCCAGGCGATCATAAGCACCAGGAAGGGCCCGGCAAAGGGATGGGCCGAGAGCACGGCGTGAGCCACACGCCATACGCGGCCAAAGTGCGCTTCGGAAAACGGAATGCGCCGAGAGCTCAGCCAATCCAGACACTCAAAAGCCAGGTAGAAGGCAACGATCGCCAAGAGCATCCAGCCCGCGCCGCCAATCCAGGCACAGATGATGCGGGCCTTGTCGCCAAGAACAATCTCGGCCGAGTCGGTGAGGTCGTAGCTGCGGCCGAACACCATGCAGATGGCGAAAAACAGCGACGGCAGAATGATCGACGGGCGCCAGGTGTCGCCACGGCCAAAGAATACGTAGCGAAACGGCAGCGTGAGCAGGCAGGCAAGCGCAAGCAGCATGACCGCGTCGGTATGGCCGGCAAACGAGAGGAGCACCTCGTAGCACACGTACAGCATGCCCGAGGCTTTGGGGTCAATCGCCAAGACTGCGTTGCTCGAGACCGGCGCGGGATCGATGGAAAACGCCGTGGTCGCCAACAGCGCGAGCAAAAATGCGATGAGCGTCTGCTTGGCGGGGTAGCGCTTAAACCAAACGATGCGGGCAGCGTCGCGCGCAGCCGTTGTGGAGAGGTCGGAATCCTTCACAGTCCGAAAGCCTTTCTAGAAACCTGCCAAAAAGGGACAGGTTTATTTTGGCAGGTTTTATCTGGGGAAACGTTACGGTTTTGTCATCGTTGCCCAGCGAACCACCACAAAGGTATCTGTCCCCTTTATGGTAGTTAGGCGTCCAGGTAGATGCGCTGGGGGCGATTGCGGCGTCGGGCGAAGATGATGAGCGCCAGACCGGCGATCACAAGCGGTAAGCTCAGCAGCTGGCCCATGGTGATGACGCCGCCAAGCAGATAGCCCAGCTGGGCATCGGGCACGCGCACAAACTCAATCAAAAAGCGAACGATGCCGTAGCCCATCACAAAGACGCCCATAAACGTACCCTGGGGCAGCAGCGGTTTTTTGCGACTGAGCACCTGCAGGATGCAAAAGAGCACAATGCCCTCTAGAAACGCCTCGTAGAGCTGGGAGGGATGGCGCGGCATATCGCCCGCGGTGCCGCCAAAGACCACACCCCAGGGCAGATCGGTCGGCTTACCCCACAGCTCGCCGTTGACAAAGTTGGCACAGCGCCCCAGGCACAAGGCCAGTGGCGCGCCAATGACGGCAAGATCGGCCAAAGTCCACGCATCGAGCTTATACATGCGGCACACGATGATGCCGCCCAAGATGCCGCCGACCAGGCCACCGTGGAAGCTCATGCCGCCCTCGTTGGTGGCAAAGATCTCGAGCGGGTGGGTCCAATAGTAGCCATCGCCGTAAAAGACGACGTAAAACAGGCGCGCGCCGATGATGAGGCCAAAGACCGCGCCGACCACGACGCTCGTCAGGTCATCAATCGTAATGTTGAAGCCCCAACGACGCTGCGTGCGGTACATAACGACCGCCGTGAGCAGAGCACCGACCACGTAGGCCAGGCCGTACCAGTAGATGGTGATGGGGCCCGCCGAGATCGCGACGGGATCAAGCATATGGTAGAGGTCGTTGAGCATATCGATCCCCCTGCTCCCTACATACAAATGCGGCCGCGGGCCTTACGCTCGCAGCCGCATATTTGGGCGTAACGTCTATGCGAAGCGTACCGTCCGCAGCTTTCGCATCTTAGAACGGCGCGTACTCGTCGTACAGGTCCTCGGCCTCGCCGGAAGCATTGACCTGCTCAACGCGGGTAACGCCGGGCACATGCTCCTTCAGGATGCGCTCGATACCCATGGAAAGGGTTAGCGAGCTCATGGGGCAGCCGGCGCAGGCGCCCTGCAGCTCCAGCTTGACAACGCCCTCGTCGTCGACGCCCACGTACTCCATATCGCCGCCATCGGCCTGCAGGTTGGGGCGGATCTCTTCAAGAACCTTCTTAAGCAGCTCTTCGTTAACAGCCACAGGGGCTCCTTTCTCACAATAACGCGGGCACGCCCGCGGACAGGGGCTATGTTACTACAGCCATGTACCCGCTTAGGCGCCAGCCATGCGTGCGGACACGACTTTCACGAGCAGTCAATTTGGGACGGGGCTATTTTGGCTGCTTTGCCGCCAGCTGGCGTTGGCACGCGCTACTGCTGAGTCTGCTCCCCGGTGCCAATATGAACATCGACGATAACCTGGCGGTAGCTGATGCCGCAGGAATCGAGAATGCGGCGGCTGATACGGCCGTCATCGGTGTCAGCATACTTATTGTCCAGGTAGACGACCTCGCCCACACCCACCTGCGCCAGGATCTTGGCGCAGTCGTGGCACGGGAACAGCGTGACGTAGACCGTGGAGCCCTCAAGGTCTTTGAGCGAGCCGCGGTAGTTGAGCACGGCGTTGGCCTCGGCATGCACCACGTAGTTGTGCTTATCCTGCAATGGGTCGTCGCTCGTGCCCCACGGGAAAAAGTCGTCGTTGAGCGCCGAGGGCGTACCGTTGTAACCCACCGAAAGGATGCGGTGGTTGGTGCTGGCGATGCACGCTCCCACCTGCGTGTTGGGGTCCTTGCTGCGGCGCTGCGCGGCGATGGCCACGCTCATAAAGAACTCGTCCCAGCTAATGACGTCCAGGCGCTTGCCGGAAGCGATCTTATGCTGAGTGCCCGACATATGCGTACCTCCCCAGTCGATGTGATGCCCCGCTCGATGCTATATAGGAGATTTCGCTCCATTGTAGCAGGCAGATATCAATCATTCGGCTTTTAAATGACTTGCTAATTCGAGTCTAATAGACTTTTCAAGTCGATGTCCAATGCATCGGCAAGTTTTATCAATGTACCAATTGTCGGATTAGCATTGCCCGTTTCGATTGAATGAACATGCGCATAGTCAATTCCGGTCATATAGCCAAGTTTTCGCAACGACAGCCCTTGGGTCGTTCTCAGCTTTTTTAAATTATGACCTACGAGCACTCTATATCCCGCATTTTGGCTGTTATCCATGCTAGAGAGCGTACGTGATATAGTAATGCTACTGTTGGGATATATTACAACAAGAAAGGTCAGATATGGAAGTTCAGGGGAACGACCTGCGAAACTACGTCAAATCAATCTACAATTTAGAAAAATCAGTGCTTGTACAGCAAAACGCAATCCGTGCTCTCGAAGGCTATGTCAATTCAGAAAGAAAAAAACTGGTCCCGACCGACGTTCCAAACGACTACAACGAAAGTGGACTGGCCGGCAATATATCTTCAGGCATCTTATCGGCCCTATTGTTTGGCGCAACATCTGCCGCAGGAATTATCGCACTGGCCTTCATAACGGCGATCTTCGCTTCGTTTATTAGTTCGATTTTCAGCGGGTATGCATTTGTAGCCCTTATTTTTAGTCCCGACCTCGGCGGCTACTGCTCATACCTAGTAAAGCCCTTTTTTGGCTTTATTAATGTGATTAAACCATTTCTCCCTCTTGCAATAACCACGCTAGTTGGAATCGGCTTTCTGCTTGGCATGGGCGGACGGTCGCACGAGAAAAGCGAAAAGATAAAAGCAAATAATCGGAAGGAGACAATTCTCGAGAATAATCGCCAAAAAACGCTCTTATTGGAGGATTTAAATGCATCCGAGGCGAAAAACCTCAATAAAATGAGGGCTAAACTACAAGAATCCGAATCTCTTTTGAACGATTTCTATAGCGTTGGTTTGATCTATCCAAAATATCGCTCTCTTATCCCCATGGCGTCAATTAGCGAATATTTCGAAGCAGGCAGATGTTCGACGCTCGGTGAAGCTTATAACATCTTTGAAATGGAACGTAAATTAGGTACCATTATCGATAAGCTAGATATTGTCATCGATAAGTTAGACGAGATTAGCTCTCAACAACGACTCGTTTACGAAGCCGTTGAAGCCTCGGATAAAACAATCCAAAATATGAGTCAAGCGGTTAACAGTCTTTCAACTTCCGCTTATTCGATTCAACTAGACGCAGCATATGCCGCATCAAATACTCAAATCATTGCTAAAAACAGCGAGTATCAACGATTCCTAACAATGATTCGATAAGGCAAAGAGCGCGTTGATCCGCCCCAAATACGTTATTAATCACAATGAAATAAATCGACTTAGAATAGGGGCAACTTGTATGTTGCCCCCACCTCTTAACTCAGTTGCAAATATATAAACAATCGAAATGTCAATAACGCTACACTTTACGCCGTTGCGTATTCACGCGGTAGAGCTCCACCAGACCGCGGAGGGTGAGCGCGGCGCCGGGAACAAGGCCATGGCGTAGCAGACCCGCCATCTCGCGTGCGGCGTCGCCGGTGATCACGATGGGCGCCAGTTCCTCCCCCACCGGCGCCCTCACCTTTACACGCGGCGGGGCTTTTGGTTGATGCGGTAGAGCTCGGCGAGACCCCGCAGCGTCAGCGCGTCATCGACCGTCAGGCTATGGCCGACCAGCGCCGCAAGTGCCTCGGCATCGTCGCCGGTGATGACGATGGGCACGCCACCCTCCCCCGCCGCCTTGGTCGAGCGCATCTCGGCAAGCACCATGTCGAGCATGCCGTCGATGCGGGCCACCTCGCCCAGAACCACGCCCGAGCGCATGGCCTCGCGCGTGTTGCGGCCGATGACGTGCGTTGGCGCCGAAGGCTCGACCTGCGGCAGGCGCGCCGCAGCAGCCGAAAGCGAGCGGGCGCCAAGCGCCAGACCCGGCGCGATGACGCCGCCGACAAAGGTACCGTGCGCATCGATGACCTCAATATTGGTCGTGGTGCCCAGGTCGATCACAATGCACGGAGAGCCATAGACGGCACGGGCCGCCACGGCGTCGGCAATGCGGTCGGGGCCGATCTCGGCCGGGTCGTCGTAGCGGACGGGCATGCCGGTCTTGAGGCCCGGCCCCACGGTGAGCACGCGCCCCGTGCAGGTGCGAAAAAGTGCCGCCTTCCACGGACGCTCGAGCGCCGGCACCACGCAACTCAGGACTGCAGCTGCGGGAACGAGCGCGCCGGGCATGCCCGCATCGGCCGCCAGCGCGGCCATGACTTGAGCGAGACGCATACGCGCTTCGTCGGCCGTAATGCTCGACGGCGTCGTGATCTCGCACGTCGCAAGCGGGCATTCCTGTGCCGCGGCCGAATCCTCGGCAAACAGGCCAAAGCGAATGAACGTGTTGCCCACGTCGACCGTCAATATATATGCGCACCCATTAAGCATCGTCGGCACTCCTTTCGTCTGTCCAGCAGTATATCGCCTACCTAAACCAGTCATCCCAAAATGACTAGCTTACGGCTATACTGGTGCGCGGTCGCGCGCGAGCTCACGCGGCGGCCCTTGGTAACCCGACTTCCCGCGCCGTATCCGTAGCGGCGCTCCCGGGGGAAGCGGATATACGCAAAGGAGTTCTATATGAGCAATCCCTCGAACCGCGCCTCGATGCGCGGGCAACTCACGCTGCGCGGCGTCGTCATCGGTGTCCTTGGCTGCGTGATCATCACGGCAAGCTCGGCCTACACCGCCCTCAAGATGGGCGCACTCCCCTGGCCGATCGTCTTCGCTGCCGTCATCTCGCTGTTCTTCCTTAAACTCATGGGCAACGCCAGCCTCAACGAGGCCAACGTCACCCACACCATCATGTCCGCGGGCGCCATGGTCGCCGGCGGCCTGGCGTTTACCATCCCGGGTGCCTGGATGCTGGGCTATGCCGACCAGATCAGCTGGCTCGACATGTTTATCGTGGCGCTCGCCGGCACTATCTTGGGCCTGCTGGCCACCGCGCTCATCCACCGTCACTTTATCGTGGACGCCGCGCTTGAGTTCCCCACCGGCAACGCCGCAGCTCAGACCCTGCGCGCCACCGAGGCCGGCGGCAAGACCGGCAAGCAGCTCTTTGGCTCTATGGCCATCGCAGGCATCTACAGCGTGCTGCGCGACGCCCTGGGCGTGGTGCCCAGCATGCTGTGCACGCTCAACATCCCCGGCGTGACCTTTGCCATCTACAACTCGCCCATGTTGCTGTCCATCGGCTTTTTGGTGGGCTTTGCCCCCGTCGCGTTCTGGTTTGCCGGCGCGCTGCTGGGCAACTTTGGCATCATCGTGGGCGGCACCGCTGCCGGTCTATTCGACGTTGTGACTGCGCAGGGCATCGTCAAATCGCTCGGCATGGGCCTCATGATGGGCTTTGGCGTCGCCGTCGTCCTCAAGGACATCCTGCCGCAGGTCGCCGGCATCGCCCGCGGCCTCGCCGCCGACAGCTCCAGCGACACCGACGAGCAGTCGCTCATCTCGGGCTCGCTTAAGCTCGACGCCGGCATCATCGGCCTGGGTACTGCCGCCATTGCCGTGATCGTCGCCATCGCGCTCGACCTTGGCCCCGTCCCGGCCGTCATCGTCACGCTGTTCACCTTTGTCACCACTATCATGAGCGCGCAGAGCTGCGGCCAGACGGGCATCGACCCCATGGAGATCTTCGGCCTCATCGTCATGCTCATCGTGGCTGCCTTCGCACAGATCGCCCAGGTCAAGCTGTTCTTTATCGCCGGCATCGTGGCCGTGGCATGCGGCCTTGCGGGCGACGTCATGAACGACTTTAAGGCCGGCGCCGTGCTGGGCACCAACCCGCGTGCGCAGTGGATCGGCCAGGCCATCGGCGGCATCGTGGGCGCCCTGGTCGCCGCTGCCGTCATGGTCGCGCTCGTCACCGCCTATGGTCCGGATGCTTTCGGCCCCGACAAGAGCTTTGTGGCCGCGCAGGCAAGCGTCGTCGCCACCATGGTCTCGGGCATCCCGAGCGTGCCGTGGTTCGCAGGCGGCTTTATCGCCGGCATCGTCATGTACTGGCTCGGCATTCCGGCCATGATGATCGGCCTGGGCGTGTACCTGCCGTTCTACATGTCGCTCACGGCCTTCTTGGGCTCCTGCGTCAAGCTCGCCTACGACAAGTGGGCCGCACGCCGCGACGCCGCTGCCGGTCTTTCGGACGAGGAGAAGGCCTCCAAGGATGCCGCCTTCCAGGAGCAGGGCCTGGTCGTCGCCAGCGGCCTGCTCGGCGGCGAGTCCATCGTCGGCGTTATCCTGGCGTTTGTCTCCGTGGGCTTAAGCCTGCTGGGCTAAGTCGAGCGGCTGTTCGCTCGCAGCCATATTGCCTACGATTTGCCCGGTCGGTAGCTTTCGCGGCTACCGACCGGGCTTTTTGATACCAACGCAAAGAAAGGCCGGCGCACTGCGTTTAACAGCGCGCCGGCCTTATCGGTTTAGCTATCGAAGCGTTCCTGCTATGAACCGAAGTTCGTTTGCAGAATCTACGCTCGAAACGCTACATCTGCTTGCGACGACGATCGCCCAGCGTCACGCCCGCAGCCACGAGCGTAATACCGCCGATAACGAAGACCTCGCCCGCAAGAGCGGAGTCATCACCGGTCTGGGCGAGCGCGGCCGACGTGGCCTTCTTCTTGGCGACAGGAGCCTTTGCAGCAGCCTGCGCAACCTGAGGCTTGGCCTGCGGCTCAGCCTTGGGATGATACTTGTCGTACTCGGCCTGAGCGGCAGCCAGGGCATCCTTGGCATCGCCAAGCTCGGCAAGCGCGGCGGCATAGGCGTCGTTGGCATCGGACAGCTTGGCATCGGCATCGCTCAGAGCAGCCTTGAGACCAGCGGCGGCATCGACGGCAGCCTTATAGCGAGCGTAGGCAGCGTTCAGCTTGACCAGCTTCTCGTTGCCCGTCGTGCCCGCGGCAAGGGATGCTTTGTGGTCGACAGCCTCAAGATCGGCCTTGAGTGCCTCGTCGTTGGCAAGCTCGGCCTTGGCCTTGACGATATCGAGGTTCGCATCGACGACGGCTTCGTTGGCGGCCTCGAGCTGCTTCTGGGCATCGGCGACACCGGCGACGGCAGCGTCATAGGCGGCCTTGGCGTCGTCGACCGCCTTCTGGGCGCCGGCGAAGCGCTCGAAGGCCTTGTTTGCGGTGGCCAGCTCGCCCTCAGCGGCCTTGACCTTCTCCTGTGCGTCGGACAGGGCCTGCGTCTTGGCGGCAACTACCTGCTTGGCGTCCGAAAGAGCGGTCGCGGCGTGCGCATCTGCGGCCTGAGCCTTGTCAACGCCAGCCTGGGCAGTGTCGTCGGCCTTCTTGGCCTCGTCAAGCGTGCCCTGCTTGTTCGCAAGGTTCGCATTAGCGGCATCGCGCTTGGCAGTAAGGTCCTTGACCGAAGCCGTGGCGTTGCCATACGCCTCATTGGCCTGATCGGACTTTGCCTTGGCGGCCTCGCGGGCGCTGCGAGCCTTCGCCTTGTGAGCAGCGGCATCGGCTGCCTTCGTCTTGCTGTCAGCAAGCGTGGCGTTTGCCTTATCGAGAGCTGCCTGGGCAGTAGCGGCCTCGCTCTTGGCGGCGTCGAGCTTGGTCTTGGGCGTCTTGACGTCGATACCCTTGAGTTTGGCTTCGGCGGCGTCGTATGCCGTCTTCGCGGCGGCGGTGCCGGATTTAGCCTTCTCGTACTCACCCTTGGCGGTGTTCACGTTTGTGTCGGCCGCGGTATAGGCGTCGCGTGCGTTTTCTTGCTTATCCAATGCGTTAGAATAAGCCGTTCCAGCAGCCCCGAAGTTCTTCTGCGCCTCTGCCAGCTTATTCTGAAGCTGCTTCAGCTGCTCCTTCTGCTCCTGCGTGCCGCCTGCATTGTAGGCGGAAGCGATGTAGTCGTTCAGGAGCTTCTTGAACTCGGAGACAGTGAAATCAGCCTGACTGTCAAAAGAGCTGTAATCGAAGATGGTTACCTCGGAATCGGTGTTCTTACCGCTACCGGTCGCGATACCGATAGCCTTCGTGCCGGCATCGATGATGTTGAGATAGTGCCCGCACTCATGGTAGATGCTGCTGTAGTGCTGGTAGATATAGTAGGAATCATATCGATGGTTTCCAAGGTCGCTATTCTTCTCGACGTACTTATCGAATGCCTCCTTCTCCTGGGTGTAGAGACCGGTGTATGGCCAACCGAGCGTATCCTCGGTCTCGCCGCCGGTATATGCACCGCCGCCGCCGGCAAGATTTTCACCGTTATCCCAGTAGCAGCCCGAGTGTCCCCAGATGTTCGATGAATATGATACATTAAGGGCGGCTGCCGCAGTCATGCGGAGGCTGACGCTGAGCGCCGACTGACCGTTCGCCTTGCGGAGGTTGTTCTGGGTATCGAGGTAGGTCAGGGCGTTGCGCATCTGCTCCAAGGAAAGCGGGTTGGTGTCGCGAGACATGTCCTGATCGACGTACTGGTCATACCATTCGGCCTTGCCCTCAGCACCGGTCAGCATCGACACGGCATCTTGGGCATTCTTTTTCTGCGTTGCCGTGAACTGGCTGCCTCCGATGATGTAGTTCATGAAGCCGAACATACCCTGACTGATGACATTCTGATCTACGGTCATGTTCGACTTGAGGTCGGCAATCTGCTGGTTAAGCTTCTCGACCTCGGCGTTTGCGGCGTCGTATGCATTATGCGCGTCGGTTACTTCAGCACGAGCCTGATCGAACTCGTTGCTCTTCTGCTGACGAACCTCGACGAGTCGGTCGTACTCCGCCTTCTTGTCGGCTTCGGTCTGCTGGGCCTGCTCGTATGCCGTCTTCGCGGCGTCGCACTCGCTGGCGGCGGCGTTGTACTCCTTGTTTGCCGCATCGTATGCAGACTTGGCAGATGCCACAGCAGCGTTGGCGGCGTTGGCCTTCTCCTGCGCGGCGGTGGCGGTAGTCTGCGCAGCCTGCAGGTTCGCCTGTGCAGTGACGTCTGCAGTCGTCGCGGCATCGAGCGCGTCCTGCGCGGTCGCGAGCTCGCTGGCGGCAGTGTTCTTGGCCGTCTCGAGCGCGCTCAGGTCGACGCCCGTGCCCGAGACGGCGGCATCGAGTGCGGCCTGCGCCTGGTCGAGCTTCTGCTGGGCGTTATCGCGCGCGGTGGTTGCGGCTGCGAGAGCAGCGGCAGTCTCCTGCTTCTTGGCCTGAGCGGAAGTCAGAGCGGTCTCAGTGTCCTTCTTTTCCTGCTGGGCGCTGACCTCGGCGGCCTTGGCCTGGTCCAGATTGGCCTGTGCAGTAGTAACGGCCTTATTGGCGTCATCGAGCTTTGCCTGCGCGTCCTCGACGGCCTTCTTGGCGGCCTCGTACTCGTCCATACCCATGGCCTCGAGCTTGGCCTGGGCATCATCGAGGGCCTTCTTGGCCTCATCCTGCTTTGCCTTGGCGTCCTTGAGCGCCTGGGTCTTATCCTCGACACTCTTGTTGGCCTGTTCGAGCTGATCGTTCAGGTCGCCCAGCTTCTTCTGCTGCTGCTCGGTCTTTTCGACGGCGGCTTTGAGCTCGTCAATCTTCTCCTGGAGCGCGGCGACTTCTGCTGCGTTCTGCTCGATTTCGTTGTCGCTCACAGCCTGCGAGGCCTGATTCTTTTGCTGCTGTGCCTGCTTTTGAGACTGGCCCGCCGCGTCGGCCTTCTTCTGAGCCGCATCGTAGGCGGCCTGAGCGTCCTTGAGCTGCTTTGCCGACTCCTCTGCCAGCTGGGCAGCCGTCTTTACGACCGCTTGGTTACCGGCGGCAACGGTGTTCTCTACAGAACTACCCCCCCCCTGAACAGAATCGCCGTTATCTGCCGTCGGTGCGGCGATTGCCGCCAGCGGCGACATGAGCGGCTGAGCGATGAGGCCCGCCGTCAAAACGGTTGCGACGGCGCGGTTGGCAACGCCCTTGACGTTGACGGCCTTAGCCCGAGGCTCAAAGTGTTGTGGGCTGTAGTTTGCCATGGCTTTCTCCCTTTGACACGGATGTATCCATACGCTTCAAAATGTAGGAGCTGATTTTTGAATTCTGTTGCGCAACATTGGTCACCGGCGGATTTTTTGAAATTCGCGCTCTCGTGCTTCACAATTTCGTCACATATGTAGGAGCTGGCGCATCATATTCTTGCGGGATCGAATTGAGCCTGTGATTTGCATTTGCTCCCGCGTCATCCGCCCTATCGGATTCCGCATCCAACAGACACCCCGCCCGCCACGGTGTAGAGTTAGGACAACGGGCGCGTTGCGCGGCCCGTGCCAGAACGAGGTGAACATGGAACTCGACAAGCAACAGATCGAACGACTGCGTGAGCGTCATCATCGGCGTCACGGCATCCGCCCTGCTCATAGCGAAGCCATGGAAAACGTCACCCGCTTCCTCAAGCGCGCGTTCAACATTCGCGAGGGACGCGCACCCTATCACGTGATCCGCAAGCGTTTTGTAAACGGGGCGCGTCTGACTGGCACTCACCTGTGCATCCTCATCATCGCGATGTTAATCGCAAGTATTGGCCTCGATATCGATTCGGACATCGCCATCGTGGGCGCCATGCTCATCTGCCCGCTTATGGGATCGGTCCTTGCCATGGCATATGGCATCGCCACGCTCGACCGCGAGATTACCGTCGAAGCCGTCGCCGGCCTTGCGCTGCAAATGGCCTTTTGCCTGGTCACATCCACGTTGTACTTTAAGCTCTCGCCCCTTGGCGCCACCACAGCCGCCATTATCGACAACTCGACGCCCACCGTGTGGGACCTCGCTGTCGCGCTCGCCGGCGGCTTTGCGGGCGGCCTAGGCAACTCACGCGACCAGGAGCCCGCAACGCTCATCGCCGGCGTGGCCGTGGCGACCGCGCTCATGCCGCCCCTGTGCGCGGCGGGCTATGGCATCGCCATCGCAAGCGGGTCACTGTTTCTCTCGGCGCTTTATGAGTTTGGCATCAACGTGGTCTTTATCGCACTGGCTGCCGAAGCCGTGCTACTTCTTTTGCGCGTACCGCTCAAGCGCGATCTGAACGGCGACGGCATCGTGACCGCCGAGGAAAACGCCGAGGTCGACGAGCTATCGCGCAAGGTGCGCCGCCACATCATCGTGGGAACGGTGATCTTTGCCATCCCCTGCATCGTTATGACCGCGGGTTCCATTGGCTCGGCGCAGGCCGGCGTACAGGACGGCTACGGCGTCACTGAAACCACACGCGAGCTTGCCGCGGTGCTGCCAAGCTTTAAGGATTACACCGTCGCCGTCGAGACCTCGGCTACCGAAGGGGACGAGGAGGGCATCGTCGAGCGCGAGGTTGTCGCCCACGTGACGACAAGCGAGACGCTTGGGGCGCACGACCGTCACGTCGCCCGCAAGCTCATTGACCTCAACGTGCCCGAACTCGATCGCGTGGAGTTTGACGTGAAGTGATGCCGGCGCGGGATGAATGCTCGCACGGACGCAAGTTACGACGAGGCGCAGACGCGATACGGACACGAGCAAATAGCGAGGTGCAGTTCACGCCCACGCCCCGCTCTCTGTTTTATTGCCGTGAATCAACTGTCCGGATCGACATCGCCAGACTCCACCGTAAACGCAGGTTTGGTGCCCACCAGATAAAATCGGGTCACTTTGCTATCTCTAGATAGATAGAGCTGGCCCTGCTCGCGTCGGCGTGACAAGTACGCCACGTGGACCGTACCGAATTCTTCACCGTTTTCCTTCTTTAATATCAGGATGTTGGGGTCATCCGTACGCTTAAATTGCCCGTCTGTGCAGATTCCGTCTTGGTCGACCAGCTGCCATCGACAGTTGTCCTCCTCAAGAAAAGCCAGGGTTACCCGACTCGTTTTGTCATCCCGATAGTAACCATCAATGGCAAAGCCTTCGGAAGCGCATTCCTGCATATAGGACGTTTCTCGGCTTATAGCAAACAGCCCTGTAGCGCCCAGGAGCACAGCCAGGCAGACCACTGCAAGGGTTATCGAGACAAAACGGCGGCTCATGTTAGCCAGCCCGATACTTGTTTAACGGAGCACGAAACATACTTGGTACCTCCGATATCAGGGCAAACGTCACCTACGACCTGCCGGCAATCATATGTTTCCAACATCAAACCATATGGTTACAACTCGTTGGAGATAGGTTCCATGAACGGACGATAATTTGCGGCGAACGGCTACATATGTTCATTATCTCAGGGTTCTGGAGGCAATTTTTGGTGCCACCGAGACGTTGTTTTCGGAAGTATGCGGCAAATTCCGGAGCCCTCGAGCACACCCCGGTTTTTCACCAATAAAACCGCAGGTACAAAGCTTGGGCATATCCAGTGTGCTTGGCCTATTCAAATTTTGCCGCATACTTCCGAAATCTAAGTTCGCAGGGGGGTGATAGTTGGACCGTTTACGCAACAGATGTCCAGTAAAAACGGGTGGTAACCGGTACGGCTGCCACCCGTTTGTCCCATATCTAGCCCATAGCAGGCCAGTTACTTCTTAATGCCGCGTCCCAGGCGCTCAGCGACCGATGCCACGGCCTCCTCGCTGGCCGGTCCGCAGCTCACGCAGCCATCGTGGGCGCGCATCTGGCCGGTGACCTCGTCCATCGCGAGCGGCGCCACCTTCTCGAGCTTAAAGCCCTTACCGGCGCGCATGTTCTCCTTGGCCACGCTGATCATGAGCTTGATGCGGTTGAGCTGGTTGACCTCGGACGCACCGGGGTCGTAGTCCACCGCGACGATATTGCTCTCGGGATGCTGGCGGCGCAGC
Organism: Collinsella sp. AM13-34; assembly: GCF_003473055.1. NCBI lineage: Bacteria > Bacillati > Actinomycetota > Coriobacteriia > Coriobacteriales > Coriobacteriaceae > Collinsella > Collinsella sp. AM13-34. The sequence goes on from NZ_QRLE01000003.1 coordinate 75,321, forward strand.
TCCTTGATCACGGCCTTGCCCACCACATGGTTAGGCAGGCACGCGAAGGGCTGCGTGCAGATGATGTTGGGCGCGCCATGGTCAATCAGGTCGAGCATCTCGGCCGTGAGCAGCCAGCCCTCGCCCATGTTGTTGCACACCGAAAGCACCGTGCGGGCCTTGTCGGCCATGGTGCCGATGCGCTCGGGTGCCTCGAAGCGGCGGGACTTCTCGAGCATCTCCTCCACCGGCGTGCGCATCCAGTCCACAAGCTTGATGAGCGCCTGCATGCCCGCACGCGTCGTTGCAGAGCTACCCAGCTCGTCCTTTTGCAGCTCGGCGTTGCTCATGGAGTACAGGAAGAAGTCGAGCAGACCCGGCACCACGGCCTCGCAGCCCTCGCGCTCGATCACGTCGACCACGTGGTTGTTGGCCGTGGGGTGGAACTTGACCAGGATCTCACCGACCACGCCCACGCGCGGCTTGGTGTCCTCGCCCACAAGCGGCATGGTGTCGAACGCGCGGATGGCCTCGCGGCACAGCTTGGTGTAGTTATGCCTGTTGAACTTGGGTGCCAGCTTGCGAGCGCGCGCCATGTACTCCTCGTAGAGCGCGTTGGCGGCACCGGGCGTGGCCTCATACGGGCGGCAGCGGTAGAGCATCTGCATCATCACGTCGCCAAAGAGCACCGCGTAGACCGCCTGCTTAAGCAGCGCCGGCGTCAGCTTAAAGCCGGGGTTGTCCTCGCCAAGCGCCACGGCCGAAAGCGAGATCACGGGGATCTCGGGGTGACCGCTCTCGCGCAGGGCCTTGCGAATGAGGGCGATGTAGTTGGTGGCACGGCAGCCGCCACCGGTCTGGCTGATGACCACGGCCGTCTTGGACAGGTCATAGCGGCCGCTCTCGATAGCCTCCATAATCTGGCCCGTTACCAAAATCGACGGGTAGCAGATGTCGTTGTTCACGTAGCGCAGGCCTGCCTCGACGGCGTCGTGATCGGTCGAGGGAAGCAGCTCCAGGTTGTAACCGGCACCACGGAACACCTCTTTGACCAGGTCAAAGTGGATCGGTGCCATCTGCGGGCACAGAATGGTGTACCCCTCGTCGCGCATCTGCTCGGTAAAGGGCACCTTGGCCCATGCGGTCGAGGTGCTCTCACGCTGCGCCTCGAACGTGTACTTGCGGCTCGCAAACGCGGGAGCATCCGTGGAAGGCGCCACTGGCGCGGCATCGCCCTGCTCGTAAGCCTCGCCCGCGGCCGTGGCCTCGGCCAAGCGCTCGGCCTCCTGGTCCTTGAGGGCAGCCATGAGCGAGCGGATGCGGATGCGCGCGGCACCCAGGTTGGACACCTCGTCGATCTTGAGCACGGTGTAAATCTTGCCGCTGGCTTCCAGGATCTCCTGCACCTGGTCGGTGGTCAGGGCGTCCAAGCCGCAGCCGAAGGAGTTGAGCTGGATCAGGTCCAGGTCGTTGCGCATCGTCACAAAACGAGCGACGGCGTACAGGCGGCTGTGGTACATCCACTGGTCGACGACGCGGATGGGGCGCTCGGGCTTTACCAGATGCGCGAGCGAATCCTCGGTAAAGACCGCAAAGCCAAAGCTCGAGATAAGCTCGGGCAGGGCGTGGTTGATCTCGGGGTCGTTATGGTAGGGACGACCGGCGAGCACGATGCCGTGACCGCCGTGGTCCTCGACCCACTTAAGAGCCTCCTCGCCCATGGTCTGGATGTCCTCGTGGAAACGCGCATCGGCCTCAAAGGCGGCGTTGACGGCGGCATCGACCTCGGAACGCGTGATCTTGGGCCCACGCACGCGACCGCGACCGGCTTGCGCATCGGCCACACGGTCGACGGCGAGCACCTGGTACAGACGGCGCTTGAGCTCGGTCTTGTCATGATAGGGCACAAACGGGTACAGGAACTCGATATTCTGCTCGCGAATCTCATCGATATTGAGCGCCAACGCCGTGGGGTAGCTCATGACGATGGGGCAGTTGTAGCAGTTACCGGCCGTCGGGTCCTCCTTGCGCTCCCAGCGCACGCACGGCATCCAGATAAAGTCGACATCGCGGTCGATAAGGTTCATCACATGGCCGTGGCTCATCTTTGCCGGGTAGCACACGCTCTCGGACGGCATGGACTCGATGCCCGCCTGGTAGGTCTTTTTGCTCGACTGGTCGGACAGCTGCACGCTAAAGCCCAAGCGCGTAAAGAACGCGTGCCAGAAGGGGTAGTTCTCGTACATGTTGAGCGCGCGCGGGATGCCGACGGTGCCGCGCGGGGCCTCGTCGGGGCTCAGCACCTCGCGGTTAAAGAGCAGATCGTTCTTCTTTTTGAAGAGGTTGGGCGCCTCGGTCTTTTGCTTTTTGTGGCCGGCACCCTTCTCGCAGCGGTTACCGGTAATGAAGCGCCTGCCGCCGCCAAAGTCGTTGACGGTAAGCTGGCAGTTGTTAGAGCAACGGCCGCAGCGGACATGCTTTTGCGTCACGGTGAGGTGCGCGATGTCCTCGGCAGAAAGAATGGTCGAAGTGCCGTCGGCGCCGGCGCGGTCGCGGGCGAGCAGGGCCGCACCGTAGGCGCCCATGCAGCCGGCAATGTCGGGACGCACGGCATGAACGCCGGTGAGCTGCTCAAACGCGCGCAGCGTAGCATCGGACATAAAGGTGCCGCCCTGGACGATCACCTGGCTGCCGATCTCCTTGGGGTCGCGCAGCTTAATGACCTTGAACAGGGCATTCTTGATGACGGAATAAGACAGGCCGGCCGCGATGTCGCCCACCGTGGCGCCTTCCTTTTGCGCCTGCTTGACGCGCGAGTTCATAAAGACCGTGCAGCGGCTGCCCAAATCGACGGGGGCCTTGGCATGGATGGCGGCATCGGCAAACGCGCGCACGTCCATGTTCATAGACACGGCGAAACTCTCGATAAAGCTGCCGCAGCCCGACGAGCAGGCCTCGTTGAGCATGATGTGCTCGATAACGCCATCCTTGACGCGCAGGCACTTCATGTCCTGGCCGCCGATGTCCAGGATAAACTCGACGCCGGGCAGGAACGCCTTGGCGCCGCGCAGGTGCGCGACGGTCTCGATCTCGCCGGAATCGGCCTTGAGGGCCTCGATGAGCAGCGCCTCGCCGTAGCCCGTGGTGGTCACGTGGCCGATGGTGCAGCCCGCGGGAATGTGGTTGTAGAAATCGGCCATGATGACCTTGGCCGTGCCCAGGATGTCGCCGTTGTTGTTGCCGTACCAGGTGTGCAGCAGCTGACCGTCCTCGCCCACGAGCGCGGCCTTCATGGTGGTGGAGCCGGCGTCGATGCCGATGAACACGCGGCCGGTGTAGCCGTCGAGCTCGCCCTTGGGGACGACTTCCTGGTCGTGGCGGGTTTTGAACTCGACAAAGTCATCGTCGGTGGCAAAGAGCGGATCCAGGCGCTCGACCTCGGCACCCTGTGTGTCACCCAGGCTGTCGATGGCCTCGATAAGCTGCAGGAACGTGCTGAGCTTGTTGGACTCGTGCGCCATGGCGGCGCCGCTCGCCACAAACAGGTGGGCGTTTTGGGGCACAATGCGGTGCTCCTCATCCAGGTTGAGCGTGAGGTAGAAACGGTGGCGCAGCTCGGAGAGATACTGCAGCGGGCCGCCCAGGAAGGCGACGTTGCCGCGGATGGGACGGCCGCACGCCAGGCCCGAGATGGTCTGGGTCACAACGGCCTGGAAGATGGAGGCGGCCACATCCTCGGGACGGGCGCCCTCGTTGAGCAGCGGTTGCACGTCGGTCTTGGCAAAGACGCCGCAGCGGCTGGCGATGGGATAGATGGTGGTGGCGTTGGCCGCGAGCTCGTTGAGGCCGCTCGCGTCGGTGTGCAGCAGAGTGGCCATCTGATCGATGAACGCGCCCGTGCCGCCGGCGCAGGTGCCGTTCATGCGCTGCTCGATGCCGTTGTCAAAGTAGATGATCTTGGCGTCCTCACCGCCCAGCTCGATGGCGACATCGGTGGCCGGGATAAGGGTCTCGACGGCGCGTTTGCTGGCGATGACCTCCTGGACAAACTCCAGGTCGAGCCACTGGGACAGCAGCAGGCCGCCCGAGCCGGTAATGGCGCAGGTCATCTGGGCCGTCGGCAGCACGGTCGCGGCACCCTCGAACAGGTCGCGGGCGCAGGCACGGACGTCGGTGTGATGGCGCTGGTACTTGGCGTAGACGATCTGGTTGTCGTCGTTGAGCACGGCGAGCTTAACGGTGGTGGAGCCCACGTCGATGCCCAGGTGCAGGTTGCCACGAGCGTTCTCGGGGTTGAAGATTGCACCTTCGGGGGCGTGGGCGGCGGCTACGGGCTCAGCGGCGGTAGCGGGCTCGGCGACGACGGACGTCTCCCCTGCCACGTTCTTGGCATCGGCAACTGCCTCGGCAACTTTCTCGACAGCCGCGGTCGCGGCCTTCTGCGCGGCGTCCATCACGGTGGGCGCGGCCTCGCGTGCGGCAGCGACCATGCGGTCCTTAATGCCCTCGACGAGCTTGCTCATTGTCTCTCCTCTTAGTTGTTGGACTCGACGGTTGCGACGGTGTCGGCCGCGTCCTCGAGCTGCAAGTTCAATAGCTTCATGCCGTATTCCGGCACGTTGATATCGATGGGTTGGCCATACAGGTCACCAGGGCGCACAAAAGCGAGCACCGTCATAATGCGTGCCATGGCCTCGGGCGATTCGGTGAGCCCACGCTCAAACCAACGCTGAATCATGCCGACCTCGGCGCTCACGACGTAGGTGACGTAGTAGTCAAAGAACGTGCCCAGCGCCAGGCCCAAAATGCCCGTCTGCGCACGCGGCACCACAGCCTCACGCGCGGTGTCGATGATCCTTTTAATGAAGGCCTGGTCGCCGCCCGGACCCAGCAGCGCACCGATTAAGTCGCGGTTGGCCGCAAGATAACGCAGCAGCTCAACCGAACCGGGCGCCGGCTCGAGCTCATCGATGTTGTGATAGAGATCGGGCAGCAGAGCTGCGGTGATGAGCTCAATGCGCTCACGGATCTCGGCCAGCAAGCCGTCCTCGATTTGATTGATAAAGTCGGGGATATCGCGGTAGTGCGAATAGAACGTGCGGCGCGTAAGGCCAGCGCGCTCGGTGAGCGACGCGACATTAATGCGTGAAAGGTCGCCGCTTTCGGCAAGCTCGCTGGCAAGTGCCTGGCGAAGGGCACGCTGCGAGCGAAGGGACCGGCGGTCGCATTTCTCGAGCTGGGACAAGCGTCCTCCTTGTTACTCAGCCTGTGCGCTATTGCACAGTGCGAGTATTATTGCACACCGTGTGCATCAACACGTAAAGGCAATATTTGGAATGTGACGAGGGGGCAGTCCCTTTGTCACATTATTCGATGATGGTGCGGGAGCTCTGCTTATGCATGGTGGCGAGCATGTGTTTGGGGACGGCGTGGACCATGCAGCTGCCGATAGTTGCGCTCGCGGCGACCTTGGCTGCATCGCTAGCGTTTTTGGTCGCGTAGCTGTGGCGGAAACGCTTGAGCATGGCGATGTCGTTTCCGCCGTCGCCATAAACCGCGACCTCGTCCTCGGCAATGCCGTAGTAGCCCGCCAGCCAGGCCACACTCTCGCCCTTGTTACACGCCACGTCCGTGATCTCGAACATCACCGGATCGAACGGCGCGTTGACCACACGGTCCGAGCGCTCGGCAAGATACGCCTTAAGGTCGCGCTCCAGCTCGGGCGAGGTCACGCGACAATTGATCTTGCATACATCGTGGCGCAGGATGTCACCGATCGACTGGTCGAAATACTGCTCCTCGTGATACCCGCCGCGCGCACGCATGCCGCGCATCACGATGCGCTTGATGGGACTGTCCTTTTTAAAGCCCGCCTGATGCATCTCGAACGAACCGCTCGAGTACATGCCATCGGGCGTGGAACAATCAAAGCAAATGTCCGGGAACGCCTTGAGCAGTTCCTCAGTGACCTGCGGATCGATGGTCCAAGTCTTGAGCACCTCGCCATGGCTGTCGCGCACGATGGATCCATTGGAGCAGCAGGCGTCAAGCGCCAAGCCCGTAAAGCCATGCTCGCCGATCGGCAACGTCGAGCGTCCAGTCGCGGGAACCACGTGCAGGCCAGCCTCAGTCAGCTCGCGAATGGCGCGGCGGATGGTCCCATCCGCCTCGTGCAGGGCGTTCAGCAGCGTTCCGTCTAAGTCACTCGCGAACATCTTGATCATGGACATGCCTCTCCTTCGTCTGCCCGATATTGTAGACGAAGGAGAGGCATGTCCAAACAATGCCGTCCCGGCGCGGCGTACCACCGCCTTCACAAATTCACGGTGCCCCAGCGCGTTAAGACAATCGCCGCAATCGATTTTTCAGCCGATAAAACAGAGCCGTCGTCAACGTCAGCACCGCCAACATGGCTGCGAATACAATCGCCGGTGTCCATCGATCATATGCAACCCCGTACGTCAATTGGCCGATAGGTATTGCGCAGGAAAGGACCATGTAAACGACCGAAAGCACTTTTCCGCAGAGCTCAGTCGGCGCTGCCCGCTGAACAAACGCGATGATTTCAACCGACGCAATGCTCGCCCACACCATGACCCATGCCGAACCAACCACAAACACGGTGAGCATGCATGCATCTGCGCCGAACAGTAGCGTGACAATGATCGGTGCGACTCCAAAACAGATCATCGCAACATATCGACATATGCCATTGAAAGAAAAACGATGCGGCCAAATGCCGACCAAGCCACTGCCGGCAAGACCACCCAAGCCCAGAGCAACCTCAACTATCCCAACGCAGGACGATTGCATGCCGAGATGCTTTGTAACAATAATGGGAGCGCCAATCATTAGCCCAACCAACGCAAGGTTCAAAACTGCCGCAAGCAAAATCACAGCGACCAATAATGCATTTTGCAACAGATACCGAATCGACTCCCGAAAATCGTTTCGGCATGTCGTACGAGTCGCGCCGTCTCCCATCGTTTCAAATGAGGCATTTTGCTTGAGCGCGCCCCCAAACAAGAGAGCTGAAATCGCAAACGCCACCGACGCGGTTGTGCAAAGAGCATCGATGCCAAAGTACCCATAGACTGCCGTCCCGACCACAGGGCCCAAGATATTGCTCACCATGGTCATCTGCGAAACCAATGCAGTGGCCCGCTCAGCCTTCTCTTCACCCGCCATGCGCACCGTCTCAATTTGGAGCATTGGCTTCAGCAGCGATTGAGAACCATATTGAACACAAAGTATCGCTACTACGACGACCGCAAGAGGCAATGAGTGCTTCATGGGGATAGACAGCAGTGATGCAGTCATCAGAGCAATGCCGAGGGACACGAGGACCTCGCGATGTCTTCCCCTATCCGCCAAGATTCCGCCAACCGGAGTTGCAAGTACGCCGGGTATGAACGCTATCGCCGCGACGACGCCATATAACGTTGACGATCCACTGCGATCGAACAAGTAAAGTGGATACGCAAAGCACAGCGCCGACAGCATCGAATACGTGCACAGCTGCGCAACCAGAAGTTCCGCGAGCCTGATTGACCGCACTGTTTTTGATTTCAACGAGACACCGACGTCTCTCAGCCCAGCCATAAGCCCACCCCCTATACATACCACTAGTATGTATTTAATGACTTGAAAAGGGCAGCCGTGGCTACCCTCACAAATCAATTACATACCGTTGGTATCTATATTACCACCCGGCGCGGTCCCATACGTCCCAAATCTGCGCCGTTGTCTGAAGCACTTCATTACCCAAATCGAGCCCCACCGCGGCAGCCATCTGCGCCAAACATTGTGCGCGAGCGAGCATTCGCTCCTTGGGCTCGAGCGGACGGAACAATGGCAGCAGCCAAAGATTCGCCAACAACGATACGGCCTCCGCCGCTTCGCGCGGGCATTCGCACGCAATGGAGCCGTCGGCGATGCCCTCCTCGATCACTGGCAAGAGACAGCCATCGGCCGACTCGTCAAATGAGCCCTGGTACTGCATCGCCAGTAGGCGCGAGCTTTTTACCGGATCTGCTGCAGGACGCATACGTGCCCATAGCTCAATTTGTGGAACAACGGACTCGGGAGCGTACAGTCGCTCGAGCTTTTGGGCTCCGGTCATATTACCGACGCCAAGCATCGAGCGGCGGTGCTCAACAATCGGAGTCATCGCCCGATCAAACGCGGCGTTGAAAATCTCTTCTTTGCTCTTGAAATGATGATAGACAGCGCCCTTGGTCATGCCGTCGAGACGGTCAACGATATCTTGAATACTCGTCCCCTCATAACCCTGTGCGCAGAATAGCTCCAGTGCCGCGTCGAGAATCTTCGCGACCGTCTCCTCGGGATATTTATTGCGACCCATAATCCGCCCATCCGCAACGCAAGCCTTGTGCCTCATTGCAGCATTTTAACGTTGCGGATGGCAGACGGTCGATTCTACACCGCGGCGGGGCCATGTTCGCCGGTGCGAATGCGGATGACTTCCTCGACCGGCTCGACCCAGATCTTGCCGTCGCCGACGGCGCCGGTGCGGGCGGCATTGCAGATGATGTCGACAATTCCGTCAACGTGCTCATCAGCGCAGATGAGGGTGAACTGCACCTTGGGGATGGTATTGACGAGCAGTTCGTTGCCGCGCACGTATTCCTTCCAGCCATGCTGTGCGCCGCAGCCCTGCACCTGGTTGATAGTCATGCCGCGAACATCAGCAGCAAACAGCGCATCTTTGAGAACCTCAAGCTTCTCCTGGCGCACGATAGCCGTAATTTTCTTCATAGTGAATTCCTCTCTTCAATAAAAGAAATGAATTGTCCTTCACATGGCACGGGTTTTCCAGGTGCCGCAAACCAACCTCAGAGATCAATAAGTTCAACTGACTGGTCTTAGCAGGTTTACCAAGTGCCGCAGATTGCCGTGAAAGAGGAGCGAAGCGTACTTAAGTACGTGAGCGACGATTGAACGGCAAGGTGCGGTGCTTGGGGAAGCTGCTAATCGAGTCCGGAGAAAGAAGGATATGCGCTCTCGCCGTGCTGACTCGCATCCAAGCCCAGTGCCTCGTCGGCCTCGTCCACGCGCAGGCTACCGTGGAACAGCGCCTTGACCACCGCGGCGATCAACAAATCGAGCACCAGCACAATAGCGACCGTCACCACAATGCCTAAAATCTGCGAGATGAGCAGCGACACGTCGCCCGTGTAGAACAGGCCACCCTTACCGGTCCACGAAAGCTCCGGCACACAGAACAGGCCCGTGAGCACGCCGCCCAAGATGCCGCCAATGCCGTGGCAGCCAAACGCGTCGAGCGCGTCGTCGTAGCCAAACTTGGTCTTGAGATGGCTGATGGCCAGATAGCAGACGGGCGATACGATCAGGCCCATGACCAGCGCCGCCCACGGCTCGACAAAGCCCGCACCCGGCGTAACCACCACAAGGCCCGCAACCAAACCGGTGCTAGCACCCACCAGCGTGGGACGACCGGTGTGCACGCGCTCGACGACAAGCCACGAGACCATGCCCGCCGCGCTGGCCGTCACGGTGTTGAGGATGGCGAGTGCCGCCACGGCGTCGGCCTTAAACTCGCTGCCGCCGTTAAAGCCAAACCAACCAAACCAAAGTAGACCGGCGCCCAGCGCCACAAACGGCACGTTATGCGGACGGTAGCTCACCATGCCAAAGCCGCGACGACGGCCGAGCATTAAGCAGAGAATCAGGCCCGTGAGACCGGACGAAATGTGTACCACGTCGCCGCCGGCAAAGTCGAGCGCGCCGATGATGTCGCCGATAAAGGAACCATCGCCGCCCCAAACCATGTGGGCGAGCGGCGCATAGACCACGAGCAGCCAAATGCCCAGGAAGGCCGTCATGGCACCAAACTTAACGCGGCCTGCCAGACTGCCCGTAACGATAGCGGCGGTGATCATGGCAAACGCCATCTGGAAGGCGATGTTGATGATCTGAGGGTAGACGGCACCATCCGCAGCATTGCCCTCGGCCGCCTGCAGCACCTGGTTGAGCACCGGCAGGCACAGCAACTGGTCAAAGCCGCCAATAAACGGGCTAGAACCGTCGCCACCGTAGGCCAGCGACCAGCCGGCAACAATCCACAGCACACCAACCAGGCCAATGGCGCCAAAGCACATAAGCATGGTGTTGATGACATTTTTGCGCCTGGACAGGCCGCCATAGAAAAACGCCAGACCCGGTGTCATTAAAAACACGAGCATGGTGCAGATGAGCATAAACGTTGTCGATCCCGTATCGTACATTCGCTCCCCCTTGGTCGCATGAACGTTGTCGGCGCTCATGATGCGGCCGAGGGGCAACTGGTGTAGACCAGATACGGCGTTGTTAAACGCTGCGTTGTCGAATGGAAACGGCACCGCAATCTTGGAAACGGCGCGGCAACGGACGCGAAACGAACGGGAAACGTGCGAACGAGAAGGGCGCGCTTGGCTCCGCTCTGGCTAGCGCCGGAACAGCTCGCGGGCTCGGTCGCGGAGGTCGGTAGCTCGAATGACACCCTCGTAACGATTGATGCGCAGACGCGGGAAGGCGTTAAAGAAGCGTAGGTCGCGGCGGCTGAGTGACACGCTCGGTACCGGGCGGCTCATGCGCTTGCCGGCAAGGCGACGACCGAGCGACGGACGCGGCATACTCGGCGCGGCATCGGCCACGCGGCGGGCAGCGAGCGCCAGGCCGCGAGCACCATCCGAGATAAACGTCGGCATCGAAGTCTTCTCGCGCAGGGCATCGAGCGCCGCGTCGCCCAGCTCGGCCAGCCAAGCGTTAACGGCGCGACCGCGGATATGCGTCTGCGCCACCGAGTCAATCGCCGAATCGGGAATACGTTCGAGCATAGAGTCGGAGGCGTCGGCAAGCGACTCATTGATGCGGTCGGCAAGGTCGGCACGCACACGCTCAAGCTGATCGGACAGACGCCGCCAGCTCGCCAACGAGCACACCGCATCGACCATCATCGCGACCGCGACGATAAAGGCGGCCAAGCGCACGATTAGCACCGGCAGATGGCCAAGCAGCCCCAGCAATGCCGGCTCCACTAAACGGCAAATACACAACGCACCCAAGCCAAACGCGCAGGCCCAGTACAGGCAGATGCGTCCGTGCAGGTTAAACGGCAGATGCGAGTAATCCCAAAACCGGGCACCCGTCGTTTTTTCCAACAGCACGCCCACGCTATATTCGATCACGCTGCATACGAGCGCGGCAGCGACAAACTGGCTCGAGGCGTCTGGGATTCCACGCAGCAGCAACCAGCACGCAATGCCGCCCGCACCGTAGATGGGACAACACGGCCCTAGCAAAAAGCCGCTGTTGGCAAAGCGTCCGTGGTTGAGCATGGCGCAGACTGTCGACTCCCATACCCAGCCGCAAAAACCGTAGAAGGCAAACGAGAGTACCAGCGCCGAGAGCGGACAGGCGGCAAGCGTCGCGCCGTCAAATGCCATGTCGATCGTGGTTCCCACCGTCTACCCACTCCTCTTTTCGTTCGATTCTTTGCTCGAGCCGTCACTCGGGCCCTCGTTCAAATCGTTCGCGCCGCCTTTGCGCGGCAGACGGCCGGCAATCGTCTCGCGCAGTGCGCACCATTTATCCGCCAGGCACACAATCCATGCCTCACGACACGTCGGCGGCACCGGTACCAGCGGAAACATATGCCGTACGATAATATTCCGCTCGCGCGGCGTCAGCTCAAAATCTTCCTCCGCACGCGCCAAGGCAAAAAACGGGTGACGAAAGCCATGCAGTCGATGGCTTGGGTCGGGATCGTGCCAGTCATAGAGAAAGTAATCGTGCAGCAGGGCCCCGCGCAGCAGCGATAAGCGGTCGACGGAGATACCGACGCGGCCCAGGCGCTCGGCAAAGGACAGACTTGCCCGCGCTACCGAGGTCACATGCGTATAGACCGTCACATCGCCATGTTGGATAAACTCATGCATCAGGTCCAAGCGGCCCGCCTGGGCAAGCTGACGGGCGGCATCGTCGACCTCGCGCGCGATTTTCTCGGCACGAACGGTATCGGACATGCGGCCTCCTTCCGGCGGCGCTCGGCGGCAAGCCGCGGCCTGCGCGCAATGAATAAAATCATCATCGAATTTACCAGTATGGCATCGGACAAAACGTTTTGCCCCACCAGTTGGCGAATTACCGCGCCGCCGTCACATATCAAACGCCAAAATGTGCGAGACTGTCTTGTGCAATTGTGCCGGCCGAGGGAGTGCCGGCGCACGATTCGCATGGAGTAACCCACAACGATGCTGCTTACGCAAACGACAACGCCCGAGGACGTCAAGGCTCTCGATCGCGCCGAGCTTCCGCTGCTCTGCGGCGAGATCCGCCACGCCATCCTCGAAAGCTCCGCCGCCGTCGGCGGGCACGTTGCCCCCAACCTGGGCGTCGTTGAGCTTACGGTTGCGCTCCATCGCGTGTTTAACTCCCCCATCGACAAGATTGTCTTTGATGTTTCGCACCAGACCTACGCCCACAAGGCGCTGACTGGGCGCGCGTACACTTATATCGACCCGGCACGCTACGGCGAGGCCTCTGGTTTTGCCAATCCTGACGAGTCCGAGCACGACCTGTTCGCCATGGGCCACACCTCCACGTCGGTGAGCCTGGGCTGCGGCTTGGCGCACGCTCGTGACCTGGCGGGCGATGCGTACAACGTCATCACCATCATTGGCGACGGTTCGCTTTCGGGCGGTCTGGCGTTTGAGGGCTTTAACAATGCCGCCGAGCTCGACAGCAACCTGATCATCATCGTCAACGATAACGACCAGTCCATCGCCGAAAACCACGGTGGCCTGTATCGCAATCTGGCCGAGCTACGCGCCAGCAACGGCACCTGTGAGCGCAACGTTTTCCGCGCGATGGGGCTCGACTACTGCTATCTGGACACCGGCAACGATGTGTTGGCCCTGGTCGACACGCTGCAGGAGCTGCGCGATATCGATCATCCCATCGTGCTGCACGTCTCCACCGCAAAGGGCAAGGGCTTTGAGCCAGCCCAGAGCGACCCCGAGCGCTGGCATCATGTGGGTCCGTTTGACATGGCGACTGGGCGCAAGCTCTGCCCGGGCCATCCGAGCGAGCCTGCGCCGCGCACCTATGCCGACATTACGGGCGAGGCGCTCAGCGCCGCCATCGAGCACGATCCGCAGGTCGTGGGCATCACGGCCGCCACGCCCTACATCATGGGCTTTACACCCGAGCTTCGCGCCGCCGCCGGCAAACAGTTCGTCGATGTGGGCATTGCCGAGGAGCACGCCGTGACCTTTGCCACCGCGCTTGCGCGCTCGGGTGCCAAGCCAGTCTTTGGTGTGTACGGCACGTTTTTGCAGCGCGCCTACGACGAGCTGTGGCACGACCTGTGCCTCAACGATGTCCCCGCAACCATCCTGGTGTTTGGCGCATCGATCTTTGGCACCACATCCGAGACGCATCTTTCGTTCTTTGATATTTCTATGCTGGGCGCTCTCCCCAATATGCGTTACCTGGCGCCTTCCTGCATGGAGGAATACCTATCCATGCTGAGCTGGTCGCTCGACCACCGCGAGCATCCCGTGGCGATTCGCGTGCCGGGCATTGGCTTGGTAAGCCGCCCCGATCTTGCGCCTGCCGAGGACGCCGATTACGGCGCCGTTCGTTACAACGTGGTGTGCCAGGGTCGCGACGTGGCCGTGCTCGCGCTTGGCGATTTCTTTGAGCTGGGCGAGCGCGTGGCAAACCGTCTGACTGCCGAGTACGGCATCGAGGCCACGCTCGTCAACCCGCGCTATGCAACCGAGCTCGACCGCGAGTTCCTCGACAGCCTTGCCGCCAAGCATCGCGTTGTCGTCACCCTCGAAGACGGCATCTTGGACGGCGGCTGGGGCGAGCGCGTCGCGTGCTACTTGGCCTGCACGCCCGTGCGCACGCGCACCTTTGGCATCGCCAAGGGCTTCCCCGACCGCTACGACCCCAACGAGTTGCTCGCTCAGAACGGCATGACGGCCGAGAACATGGCCGCCGAAGCCGTTAGGCTACTTAACGAGTAAAAAACCTCCGCAAGGGAAGCACCCCTGCGGAGGTTTTTATTTTCGCGGCGCGATTATCTCAATCTGTAACATCTAGGGCCCGAATTCCCGTCTAACTGTTACAGATCTAGACAAACCGTCTTTGCCCCTGACCTTTGTCTCAATCTGTAACAGAAAGGGAGCTTTTGTCCGCCTAACTGTTACAGATCGAGACATTCGAATCCCCCTGAAGAGAAAATCTCAATCTGTAACAGTTACTCGGAAAAAATGGCTGCAGATGTTACAGATCGAGACAAAACAGCAAGGCATGCCGCTGCATCGGCCAGAACCACCACAAAGGTGCCTGTCCCTTTTTGGTAGGTAGAATAACCCATAAGGTAAGTATGTTTCTGAGTTATTTCGTGTTGACCCATTTGAGCGGGATGGGGTATAACTCTACTCAACCGCTAGGGATTTTATTGAGAAAGGTGTTCTACCATGAGCAAGAACCTCTCCCAGCAGGTCGTTCTCGACCGCCGCGGCTTTGTCGCCGCCACCTTCGCAACCGTCGCCGGCCTTGGTCTTGCCGGCTGCTCTGACACCAGCGCCGAGGCTGACAAGGGTTCCGCCGCTGGCTCCTCCAAGAGCTCCGAAGATACCGAGGCTTCCACCACGCTCGACGCCAAGGCATTCGACAAGCTCGTCGACAACGGCCCCAAGGCCGATGACGATGTCATCGCCGCCAGCACCTGGGCCACGGCCGTCAAGGACGCCGGCGTCTTTAAGATCGGTGGCGTTCAGACCTCCACGCTCTTCTCCCTCCTCAACGAGAAAGACGGTCAGACCCGTGGCTTCGATGCCGGCATCGCGCAGCTTCTGTCCAACTACATTCTGGGCGAGAACAAGGTCGAGATCACCCAGGTGACCTCGGACACGCGCGAGTCCGTCCTGCAGAACGGCCAGGTCGACGCTGTCTTTGCCACCTACACCATCACTGACGAGCGCAAGAAGCTCGTCTCCTTCGCCGGCCCCTACTACTACACCCAGCAGGCTATCCTGGTGCTCGCCGATAACAACGCCATCAAGGGCGTCGACGACCTGGCCGATAAGAACGTCGCCGTCCAGTCCGGCTCCAACGGCCCCGCCATCCTGGAGGAGTTCGCTCCCAAGGCCAGCCAGCAGGAGTTCAAGACCGACGAGGAGGCCCGCCAGGCACTTCAGCAGGGACGCGTTGACGCCTACGTCATCGATAACAACATGCAGCAGAGCGCCCTGGTCCGCGAGCCCGGTAAGTACAAGATCGCCGGCAAGCCCTTCGGCAGCAAGGAGCCCTACGGCATCGGCCTGCCGCTCGATTCCGACGGTGTCGCCTTTGTCAACGACTTCCTCAAGAAGATCGAGGATGACGGCACCTGGACCGAGCTGTGGCAGATTTGCATCGGTGACCGTACGGGCGACACCAATGTTCCCGAGCTGCCCGAGATCGGCGCCTAGGCAGCGAGCCTAGTAACGGCCGCTACGAAACCATACGGAAACGCACGATGTGCTTTATTGCGCTAAACTGTTTCCTCACTGAGTTGTCGGGGCTTCCGTACACACGGGAGCCCCTTTCCTTACCGGCGGGAGGTCCGCATGAGTCTCTCCGAGCTCTGGTCGCTCTATGGCCAGAACTATATCGACGCGCTGCTAGCAACCTGGGGCATGACGCTTGAGTCGTTTGCCATCGCCATGGTGCTGGCCGTCGCCGTCACCGTGATGCGCGTGTCGCCGCTCAAGCCGCTGCGCGTCTTTGGCGACCTGTATGTCCAGGTCTTCCGTAACATCCCCGGCATCGCGCTGCTCATTATCGTCGTCTACGCGCTGCCGCCGCTCAAGGTCGTCCTGCCCTACCGCACCTGCGTCATCGTCGCCACAGTGCTCTTGGGTTCTGCCTTTGGCTCCGAGAACTTTATGAGCGGCATCAACACCGTCGGTGTCGGCCAGGTGGAAGCCGCCCGCTCGCTGGGCATGAGCTTCAGCCGTATCCTCGCCAAGATCGTGATTCCGCAGGCGCTGCGCTCGAGCGTGCTGCCCATGACCAACCTCTTTATCGCCGTCATGCTCACCACCGCGCTCGGCAGTCAGGTGCCGCTTAAACCGCAGGAGCTCACCGGCGTGGTGAGCTACATCAACACGCGCTCGCTCGGCGGCGTCGCCGCGTTCTTCATCTCGGCGCTCGGCTACCTGGGCACGGCCTTTGTGGTGAGCCACATTGGCAACTATATCGATAAGAAGGTGAGGATCCTCCGATGAGCAAGCACTCCACCTCTGCGCTCACCATGCGCGATGCGCTCTACGAGGCTCCCGGCCCCAAGATGCGCGCCAAGATTCGCGTCGGCACCGCCATCTCACTTGTTGCCGTGGCCGCGCTCATCGCTCTGGTACTGCAGCGCTTTTATGTGACCGGCCAGCTTTCGGTCCATTACTGGTACTTCTTTACGCACCTCACCACCTGGAAGTTCCTGCTTGCCGGTTTTGAGGGCACGGTTAAGGTCGCGCTCACCGCCGGCGCCATCGCGCTGGTACTGGGCTTAGCCCTCATGCTCGGCCGTACCAGCGACATCAAGCCGCTGCAGCTGGTCTGCCGCGTGCTCACCGATTTCTTCCGTGGCGTGCCGAGCCTGCTGTTCATCTACTTCTTCTTTTTGGTGCTGCCTCAGTACAAGATTTCACTGCCGTCGTTTTGGATGCTCACGCTTCCCGTCGCGCTCGCTGCAGCCGGCGTACTTGCCGAGATCTTCCGCGCCGGCGTCAACGCCGTGCCGCGTGGTCAGGTCGAGGCAGCCCAGGCGCTCGGTCTCTCCAAGGCCAAAATCACCTTTAAAATCGTATTGCCCCAGGCGATTCGGTTTATCATTCCGTCGTTGATTTCGCAGCTCGTGGTCGTAGTCAAAGACACCACCGTCGCCTATGTGGTGAGCTACCCCGACCTCATGCAAAATGCCCGCGTGCTCATTACCAACTACGACGCCCTCGTGTCGGTCTACCTGGTTATCGCGGTCATCTACATCCTCATCAACGTCGCGATCAACAAGGCCGCTGTCTACGTTTCGCACAAGACCGGCGCGACGATCATCCGCTAACGCTTTTACCATTTCGAGTCATAAGGAGCCGAGCACCATGGCACAGAGCACCTCTTCCACCGGCAATCAGCCGCTGATCGAGCTCAGGCACGTCGATAAGCACTACGGCGACCTGCACGTTCTCAACGACATCAATCTCTCGGTCGACCGCGGCGAAGTCGTCGTGGTGATCGGCCCCTCGGGCTCGGGCAAGTCGACCATGTGCCGCACCATCAATCGCCTGGAAACCATCGACTCGGGCGAGATCCTCATCGTGGGCGAGCCCTTGCCGCAGGAAGGCAAAGACCTTGCCCGCATGCGTGCCGAGCTGGGCATGGTGTTCCAACAGTTCAACCTGTTTGCACATATGACGGTACTGCAGAACGTCATGCTGGGACCGGTCGATGTGCTGGGCGTGTCCAAGGAGGAGGCTCGTGAGCGCGCCATGGACCTGCTGAGCCGCGTGGGCGTGGCCGAGCAGGCCGACAAGGTACCCGCACAGCTTTCGGGCGGCCAGCAGCAGCGCGTGGCCATCGCCCGTTCTCTTGCCATGCAGCCCAAGGCCATGCTCTTCGATGAGCCCACGAGTGCCCTTGACCCCGAGATGATCAATGAGGTGCTCGAGGTCATGGTGCGCTTGGCGCAGCAGGGCATGACGATGATCGTCATTACGCACGAGATGAACTTTGCCCGCCGCGTGGCCGACCGTGTCGTGTTTATGGCCGATGGCCAGATCGTGGAAACCGGCACGCCCGATGAGTTCTTCGACCATCCCCAGACCAAGCGCGCCCAGGACTTCCTCAACTCCATCAAGGGCCACTAACCAGCCACCCCGTGGGACAAATCCATCGGAAGTGTTGTCCCACGTCTCTCATGCGCCCTGTCACCTTTAGATTCGAAAGCAACACCTATGATCGGAACTCGCACTTCATCGCCCTACACCCCACATGTCGACGTCGCCCCCGCCGACCGCCCACTCATCCTCGTCGCGCCGCGTTGGGAAGAGGCAAAGCCGTTTTTAAGCGAGACGCTCTCCCCCAACGAGGAGATTGCCAGCGTCTTTGTCGATGCCATCCTTGCCGCCGGCGGCCTGCCGCTGCAGATGTCCATCACCGAGGACATTGAGGTCATCCGTCATTACGTCGATATCGCCGACGGTATCGCTATTCCCGGCGGCCCGGATGTCAACCCCAAACGCTGGGGCGATGATCGACCCTACGACCCCACCCTCTGCTGCGAGATCCGCGATTGCTTTGAGTTTAAGCTGGTCGGCGAGGTGCTCCGCGCCAAAAAGCCGCTCTTTACCACCTGCCGCGGCACGCAGTTGCTCAACGTCGCCACTGGCGGCACCCTGTGCATGGACGTGCCGAGCCTGGGCGCTCGCGAGGGCCGCACGCAGTGGCGCCATACCCACGTGCTCAACGACCCCGTGCATCCCGTCGAGGTCGTGCCGGGCTCGCTGCTCGACCGCGCGCTTGGCGGCCACAGACTGATCCAGACCAACTCAGCACATCACTGCTGCGTCGATCGTCTGGGTAAAAGCACGCGCTTGGTCGCCAAGGCAACCGACGGTATTCCCGAGTGCATCGAGGTCGAAGGCCAACCATTCTGTCTAGGCGTGCAATGGCATCCCGAGTACACGTGGAAGACGCTCGAAACCGACTTTAACCTGTGGAAGTCGTTTGTCGAGGCGGCGGCAAAGGTAAAGCAGGCCCGCTAGCTCGCGAACCACTCAGGTTAAAGCCTCCTAAGCCGGGGGGGCGGACACCAGCTACGGTGCCCGCCCCCCTGTATTTGATATGCTCGGTATGATTATCCCTCACAAACAATCAGAGAAATCTCGACCGCAATCGGTCGACAGTAAAGCAAATGATAAAAACGCTTGCTACGTTTATGAGGCAGTCAATTAAAATCGAGATGCATTGACCATTCCCCAACGGGGTCACGCCGCAAATCCACATGAGCATCGAGGCTGGAAGCGGAAGCATGGAATTGGCCCCGATCTGTATGTAGATCGCTACGACGTTGACAAGCAACAGCATGCCAATCGGACCGAAGCCGGACCCAAAATAGGAAACAACGATTACGCAAGAAACCACGTATGCAAGGCAGGCAGCGGCAGCAAGAACAAGTCGATAGCAAAATACATGCAGGTTGAAATACTGCTGAGCATCCGAAACGATTGCGCAGTTAAGACAGTACAAAACGACACTCGACAGGACAAACGCGCCCAAAAGGGCAAAAGAAGATAGCACCACTCGCGCAACGATAGCGCACACACGCTTTCCTCCCCGAGCCTCCGACAACCCCCACGGTTCCTCGACAAAGCCCGAACTGACAAAGCGCGGCACAATGCAAGCCGCGATGAATGGAAAGAACAATGCATGGGCCAACGGGGCTACGTTGAACAGCAGACCGCGAAAAACCTCTGCATTGCCAAATAGAAGGACATCCTCCGCCGATAGCCGAAGCGTCGGGTCTGGAAAAAAACCCAAGAAACTGTTCTCACGGAGGCTACAGAACCACATCGGGAAAGAATTAAGCTGCAATATCACCATGTACGCATAAATTACCAGGATTAAGGCGTACGCCCATTTGCTCACATGCTTCAATTCTGACTGGAGAAGTCTTTTAATCTGACGAGCCATTGAGCACACCCCCAGCGCGAAAGCTCAAGAGAGCGTAAATCAATACCGATAGACAGCTGGCTGCCACGCCATATCCCAGAAGCGTCAGCTGCCCCATATCGCTATACCCAAGGGCACATCCGACTCCAAGGTACGGCCCCGGAAGGAAGAAGATCCATCGCAAGGATGGTATAGGTGCCTGAAGGAAGGCTCCGTAGAGCGTCAAGCTCATGACAAATCCAACTATCACCACGGCCCCGCTCAATACAGCGCTGCCCGTTATCCGATAGATGGTCACCGTCTCCAGCGCAACCGATATCACCAATACGGCGTTGACTATCATTGCAGGCAAAAATACAGTTAGTATGTTGTGCGAGTAGTTATGCCCTCCACGTATTATGGCTATTGCAAAAAGAAGAAGGCAAAGCGCGCTATACGCTGCGCCAATTATTAAAGCAGACGAAAATGCATGGGCTAGAGCCCCATAAAAGCGGTTGAGACCTCTTGCCGAAGAAATTCGGTGCCCCTCTTTATAGCCATGCTCCTGTAAAAGCACCAAACAAACGATGAGTGGAACGAACAGGGATGTACCGGCAAAAGCGCTGCGCGCAAGGGACTCATCAGGCGCAGAAGGATCGATTGCATTCCAGAGGAAACCAATATCCTCCCCACAAACGCCATAGCCAAAGGCGAGCAACGTTGTTCCGTTTTTTAGAAAGATGCCGAAGAGAAGGCCGAACGCCAGCATAAGCGCAAGACCAAACTTCGCCGGAAATATCCTGTGCAAACGCATCATATCTGCCTTTATGGGATGGATCGCCCGCTTCATAGCGAGACCGCCTTCATCAAGCGCCTGTAATACTCTTTTAGGGATGGCGCCTCATCCCTTATGACGTCCATCGATTCCTTTTTCAGCAGTTCACCGTCATGAAGAAACAGGCAGCTTGTTGCAACCGATGCCAGCTCATCCAAGTCGTGGCTAGAGATAAGCATGGTCTTACCCTGCTCCCGATTCAATCGACCGATAAGGGCCCATATACTCTCGATGCCCAACGGATCCAATCCATTTGCCGGCTCATCGAAAATTAGTACGTCGGTGTCGCCCAATAAAGCCGTAGCTATATCCAGTCGCCGTTTCATTCCCAGAGAAAAACTGCTCACGCTCTTTTTCTCATCGACGTCCAGCCCGACTAGGCCCAAGACACGAGGAACCTCACGTTTCTCATCGAGCCCCCATTCCGCACATCGGATCCGAAGATTCTCAGCCGCACTGAGGGATTGGTATGCTCCGCAGGAATCTGGCACATAGCCGACACGCGTCCGCATCAGGCTCAGCTCTTTTTTCGACTTGCCTCCAAAGAGCTCCACGCTCCCCGACGATGGCTCACAGAGGCCCAATACGATTTTAATAAGCGTGCTTTTGCCCGCCCCGTTTGCACCAACAAGGGCGCAGAGCTCAGACTGATGTACCTCGAAGGAAACGTCATGCAAAACGCGGCGCCTCCCATAGCGCTTTGACACCCTTGATAGCCTTATCGTTGATGCGTTCATTGGCCTCCCGTTCCGCTTGATAGCAAAACCGCTCATATCGTTCCTTCTTTACTTTATCGTTTTCCATAGTTATTATTGTTTTTCGATAACTCATATTTGTCAAGATAATCTAAAAGAAAGAACCCGTGTTAGACACGGGTCCCTTCACGCTGATATTTCGTTTTAGTTGTTCGCCTTAAGCTACTCGTCGCTCAAATCGACAGCAAAGACTGATGTCGGAAGCGACGCCTCATTGCCTCCGCCGTCCCGCATCTGCCTCACAACGTTTTTTGCACGCTCAACAATAAGCTCCTCAAGCTCTTTCTCACTCACGCGCTGAATAATATCTCCCGGTTGACAATCAAGCTCATCACAGATATCGAGGAGCGTCTTTAGGCGAATAGCTTTTATCTTTCCGTTTCTAAGCTTTGAAATATTAGCCGGAGTATGCCCCGTCGCCCGAATCAGATCAGAACTGGTCTTTCCGGTCTTAAGCAGCTGCGTCTCAAGCTCGATAATGAGATAGCTCATGCTTCCTCCTACACAAGCTCGTCAGACTGCTCCTGGAGCAGCGAGGCATAACTCCAGATCGCCGAGATAAACAAACAGACAACCGCGCCGATAAGCGACCCCGCATCAAAGGCAATGCCTTGGCAAATCTCAATAACGAAGGAATGAGGCACGATGTAAAGCTCCAGTCCGCCAATGGTGAGATTGACCGATCCATAGGCACCAACAAGCGAAACCGCGGCGTTAGCAGCAAAGGCAAGCGCGAGAACACGGATAAGCCGTACATGCGTCTTGGTAAAGGGCGAGACGCCCCGCGAGATGTTACGGCTGATCCCGCACAAAACGACAAGCGAAATACCCACGACGAGTGCCAGGCACAGTCCGCTTGGGATAACGATGCACCCGCCATTGAGAAGCGTCACGACACCGAAAGAATCAACAGAAGCACCGTTTGCAACCGCATACCAGATCACGTAAACAACCAACGCGGCAAAAGCAACGAGCATCCCTGCAAAAACGGCTGCCATGCAAAAACCAAGCTTCCTGATATTTTCGCCCGCCTTGGCCATACGCTGAACGCTGTTGGACATACACTCACCCTCATCGGCTCTATCGTTATTCGAACAGTTTATCGAACAACGATATGGATTGCATGAGGAAAGCCCCGCCAGTGCGCATAGGCCATTCACTAATCAGAAGGGGTGAGCGTGGATTTTTGGACACGTATCGAACGAGCGTGGATAATCTCCCACTTTGAGGCCGCCACCGGGCCTAAAACGGGAGATTATCCACGCTCATAGTCATCAAAGCTTGCAAGCTTCTATTCAGCCGCCTCGCGCAGGGCCGACATCGTAGCCGCATATTGCTGCTGCAGCGCATGCATTCCCTCGCGGGCACCATCAACGGCATCGGCACCACGCAGCGCTTCGGTCACCACGACCGCCGGCTCGTACAGATTATCGAATCCCAGGTTCTGGCTCACGCCTTTGAGCGTATGCGCCGCCATAAACGCACTCTCGGCGTCTCCTGCCGCCATGGCAGCCTCCAGCTTGTCCATGCTCTCGTCATCCAAAAACTTGAGGGCAAAGCGGGCAAGCATTTCCTCACCCATCAGCCGAGCGCACGCGTCATCATAATTAGCGCCGATCTTCTCATACGCCTCACGCATGGAAATCATGAATCAAAAACTCCTTTGGTCAAACTAAATCGTGGGAAACGCGACGACGTCGGCAGGGCGCGCCAATGTTTCGGCAATACGATCTTGTACCTCGAGCAGGCAGTCGAGCAGCAGCGGGTTAAAGGTACCGCACTTACCGTCCAGGATCATCTTGATCGCTTCCTCGTGCGGGATAGCGTCCTTGTACACGCGCACGCTCGTCAGGGCATCGTACACGTCAGCCACCGAAACCACCTGCGCGGCGATGGGAATTTCGTCGCCCTTAAGGCCATCGGGATAACCCTTGCCGTCCCAGCGCTCGTGATGCCAACGCGCAATCTGGTACGCATATTCCATAAGCGCATTGCCGGCGTGATGGCTACCCAGCTCAAGCAGCATGTCGGCGCCGATCGTGGTATGCGTCTTCATAATCTCGAACTCCTCGGACGTAAGGCGTCCGGGCTTGTTGAGAATCGCATCGTCAATCGACATCTTGCCGATATCGTGCAGCGCCGAAGCCAGGGCGATCGTAGAGCGTTCCTCATTGTCGAGGGAGACCGTGCCGCTACGCTGGACCAGACAGCCAAGCAGCAGCTCGGTCAGCTTCTCGATGTTCGTAACGTGCCTGCCGCTCTCGCCGTTGCGAAGCTCCATGACGCCGGCCATGATGTCGATGAGCATGCGACTGTTCTTGACGCGCTCGTTGTACTGCTGGGACAGCAGGCTCGTCAGGCGGCGCTGTTTGGCGTACAGGCGGATGGTGTTGTTTACGCGGCGGCGCACGATACGGGAGTCAAACGGGCGGTTGATATAGTCTGAGGCGCCCAGCTCGTACGCGCGCAGAACCATATCATCGGAATCTTCGCTCGAAATCATGATGACAGGCAGATTGTCGATGCCCGATCGGCGTGACAGATCGGCCAGCACCTCAAAGCCGCTTATGCCCGGCATGATAATGTCCAGCAGCACGAGCGACAACTCATCGCCATAGCGGTCGACCATGTCGAGCGCCGCACGACCGTTATCGGCCTCGAGGACACAATACTCGTCCTTGAGCATCTCATTGAGAATGACTCGGTTCATCTCGGAGTCATCGACAATAAGCACCAAAGGCTTTTCGCTTTGGAAGGCCTCGATGGAATCGGCATCGGTCACGACCGTACCGGCTTTTGCCTTAGCGCGGCTCAGTAACTGGACAGCGCGGCCAACGCCCTCATCGACCGTCTCGCCATGAATGCGAACGCCACCAACACATGCCGTCAAGCTCACGTACTCATGGCCCGGAATAATCGTGGAACGAACGGCATCGGACACCTGATGCAGGCGACGGGTGAAGTCATCGGAGGGAATATTGGACATGACAACCACAAACTTGTCGCAGCCATAGCGCACAAGCTCGTCAGTCGAACGGATTCTGCTGCGCATGGCTGTCGCCACAGCACCGAGCGCAAGGTCGCCGGCATGACGGCCACACGTATCGTTGAAGACCCTAAAATCATCAAGGTCGATCATCGCAACGCCGGCATTCATGCGGGCGTTGCGGAGCTTTTCCTCGTAATATCGGCGATTATGCACGCTCGTCAGCACGTCGGTGTAGACAAGGTCCTCTTCTGCAGCCTCTTGCTCATCGATCGGACGCACCATCAGCAGGACGTGAGGCTCGCCCTCGACCTTCAGAGGGCGCAGATGAGCGCGGTACTCAACGCCATCGTTGAGCAGTTGCTCCGACACCTCATCGGAATCTGTCAAGGCCTCAAGACTTGACAGACGCAGACAAGGACACCGATCGCCGGCGAGCAGGCAGTTAGGCTCGCTCTTAATCTGATCGGCCGACAGCAAACGCACCACGGGGTAGGTCTTCGCGACACGGGCGACCTCGGCGGCAGCCTCCTCGTCGGTTAGATTGACCTCGTGATTATTGAGCATATGGGGCCCTTTCGATAGTTTCGCATGGTAGCGGTGGGTTCCAAATGTTACAAGGGTAACACCTTGCCGATGCAGGTAAGCACGTGAATGCTGTTACATTTTTATGACCTGGCAGACGGCGCGATTGAAGTCGCAGACGTGAGGTTTTGAGCACATTTGTTAACACGGCCGAAACGTTTGCGGGTGAAGCCTGCTTTGGCCATTGCGGGTGTTAGAGCCCCAGGATGCCACGGACAGCCCGGGCAGCCGCTGCCGGGCGATCGCGCAGACCGTTATGCGCGCCCGGGATCGTCACGAGAGGGCAATCGAGATATTCGGCAGCCGCTCGCGTGCCAGCCTCGCGGGGCGTGCCAATCGAGAGCTCGCCCAGGAGCACGGCGGCCACCGTTTTTGACGCGCGAACGCTATCCCAATCGGGAACGCAGGTCATAGTAATCCCGTATTCATTGGCCATGAAGCAACGACCATTGCGCAGGGCATGTTTGGCTTCCGCTTCGGTCGTCCCAGGAGCCTCGGGATCCAAGTCGCCGAGGGCTCCCAAGAAAAGCCGGAGCGCCCTTGAAACCTTTCCAGCCGCAATCATATCGAGCAAAACCGGGGCTGCGCCCATGCCGACGCCTTCGGCCGACACAGCCGGCTCATGCAGAATCGCACGGGCGACGAGATGGGGTTCAGTGCGAAGAAGCTCCAGCGCCACCAACGTACCGGCGCTGTGCGCAAGCACATTTGTCGGAGCGCCAACGTGTTCGATCACGGCCTGCAGGTCGGCGGCCTGAGCGGCAAGATCATAGCTGCCGTCTGCCGCTTCGCTGCTGCCACCACAGCCGCGGCGGTCGTAGGCAATTACGCGGTAGTTGCGGCTGAGCTCACAAGCGATGCCGTCGAAAAATGTGCCGTCAACACAAGCGCCGTGCACGCACACCAAGGCAGGAGTATCAGGCGACACATCCGGGCCGGCATATTCGCGACAGGCAATCGTGGTGCCCGCATTCTCGACCGTAAAATCCATGTTGTGCCCCCATCATCAATGCCCATCCAATTGCACGTCAGTACGGCTGAATGGTCCCGCATTGCCTTACGACTTGTTAACAGATTAACTGTACCCGACCCGAGGCTTTTCATGGCACGGCATCATGAGCGACGTGAAAAAACGAAACTTGTAAAGCAAGAGCCCACACCTCGCTTTGGAGCCGATGCTATGCTTAGGCGCAATAGTCTTGAGGAGCATATGCCTATGTCTACATTTTTGAATGCCAGCCCCATCTTTGGACCCGTTCGCAGCCGTCGCCTTGGTCTCTCGCTCGGCGTCAACATGATGCCGGCCAGCGGCAAAATCTGCACGTTCGACTGCATCTACTGCGAGAACGGCCTCAACGCCGAGCGCCCCTGCCATGAGCCGTATAACACGGCTGCCGTGGTACTCGAAGCGCTCGAGGCAAAGCTGCGCGAGATGGCAGCCGAGGGCGAGCCCCCCGATGTAATCACCTTCGCAGGCAACGGCGAGCCCACCGCCGCACCGGAGTTTCCACAGGCCATCGCCGGCGCCGTCGCGCTGCGCGATCAGCTAGCCCCCAACACCAAGATTGCCGTGCTTTCCAACGGCACGCGCGCCGACCAGCCCGCTGTGCACGATGCGCTCATGATGGTCGACGACAACATTCTTAAGCTCGATACCGTCGACCCGGCGTTTATCCAGCTGCTCGACCAGCCCGTTGGCCCCTATGACGTCGAGCACCAGATCGAGACGTTCGCAGGCTTTAACGGTCATGTCATTATCCAGACGATGTTTTTGAGCGGTGAGTACCGGGGCAAGTCTCTCGATAACACCGGCGAGGAGTACGTCGGCCCTTGGCTCGCGGCGCTCGAGCGCATTCGTCCGCAGGAGGCGACCATCTACACGGTCGCGCGCGAGACACCAGTCGCCGGCCTTGCCAAAGCAGCGCCCGAGGTGCTCGACGCCATTGCCGCGCGCGTGCGCGCCCTCGGTATTCCCTGCCAGGTGAGCTACTAGCGCGGCCGCCCGCCAGCAGCTAAATTAGCCCCATCCCAAATGAGCTGGTCTGCGGGTGGGCTATACTAGCTGCGGATGAAAGGAAGTTAGCCATGTATGACAAAGGACCCGTGCCCGGCCGCAACGACGCTTGCTGGTGCGGCAGCGGCAAGAAATACAAGAAATGCCATAGCGCCTTTGATGAGCGCCTCGAGCGCTTGTGGGAAGAAGGCTGGGAGGTTCTGCCTCGCACGCTCTACAAGACTCCCGCCGATATCGAGGGCATCAAGCGCTCGGCAGCCATCAACGTGGGCGTGCTCGATTATGTGGGCGAGCATATCGCCGCAGGCATGACCACCAACCAGATCGACCAGATGATCTACGACTACACCGTCGAGCACGGTGGCACGCCGGCCGACCTCAACTACGAGGGCTACCCCAAGAGCGTGTGCACCTCGATCAATGATGTGGTCTGCCACGGCATTCCCTGCGATACGGACGTGCTGCACGAGGGCGACATCATCAACGTGGACTGTTCCACGATCCTAGACGGCTACTTTAGCGACTCGAGCCGCATGTTCTGCATCGGCGAGGTCTCGGCCGAGCGCCAGCGCCTGGTCGATGTCACCCGCGCCAGCGTGGAAGCGGGTCTGGCGGCCGTCAAGCCATGGCTGCCACTGTCCGTTATGGCCGAGGCCGTGCAAAAGACCGTCGAGGACGCCGGTTTTAGCGTGGTGCGCGAGTACGGCGGACACGGCATCGGTAAGGAGTTCCACGAAGACCCATTTGTGGGCTTTACCACCGAGGCGCCCGATGTGGATACCATCATGGCCCCGGGCATGGTCTTTACCATCGAGCCTATGGTCAATGCCGGAGCGCCCGACATCAAGATTAGCAAGGGCGACGGCTGGTGCGTGCGCACCAAGGACGGCAGCGATTCGGCCCAGTGCGAGGTACAGCTCGTGGTGACCGAGGACGGCTACGAACTGCTCAGCTGGTAGCCGTGGATGCGCCGGGCTACGCGATGGATATGTTAACCATCACGAAGCCCGGCGTTTTTTAGCGTTTTACCTGGTAAAACCTGCCAAAATAAACCTGTCCCTTTTTGGCAGGTCGAGCGGAGAGGACTGTTTGTGAACATCCTGGTTTTGCTGCCCGTCAATGACCGCCATCGCGCAATCCTCGAGTCGAGCGCTCCGGGCGAGGACTTTATCTACACGAGCGCCGACGCCGTCACGCGCGAGCAGGTTGCCGACGCCGACGTGATCCTGGGCAATATCGACCCTGCCCTGCTTACCGCATGCGAGCACCTCCAGCTGCTGCAACTGCAGACCGCGGGCTATGACGATTACTTGGCCGCCGGCACCGTGCCAGCCGACGCTAGGCTTTCCTGCTCGGTGGGCGCCTACGGCCAGGCCGTGAGCGAGCACATGTTTGCCATGGTCCTTTCCATGATGAAGCGCCTGCCCGGCTATCACGACTTGCAGCGCGAGCATCGCTGGGAGGATTTGGGGCCGGTCACCTCGCTCAAAAATGCCAACGTGCTGGTGCTGGGCGCGGGCGACATTGGCGGCCACTTTGCCACGCTCTGCCGCAGCATGGGCGCGCACGTCCGCGGCATCAAGCGTCATCCGCTCGTCTATCCCATTGTGTTTGAGGACATGGACGGTATGGACGCCCTGCCCGAGCGCCTTGCCGAGGCTGATATCGTCGCATCCTTTATGCCCAGCACACCCGAAACCCAAGGCCTGGCGAACGCCGAGTTCTTCGCCGCGATGAAGCCGGGCGCCTTCTTTGCCAACGGCGGCCGCGGCGATCTTGTGGTCGCCGACGACTTAGTTGCCGCCCTGGAGTCAGGACATCTCGCCGGCGCCGCGGTCGACGTCACCAACCCTGAGCCGCTGCCTGCGACAAGCCCCCTGTGGGATGCGCCCAACATGCTCATCACGCCGCACGTCTCCGGCTGGTTCCACCTGGCAGCCACGCTCAACAACGTCATAGACATCGCCGCGGAGAATCTGCGTCACCTGCAGGCCGGCGAGACCCTGCGCTGCTGGATCGAACACTAAGAATTACGCCGTTTTACAAACGGCGTAATGAGCCGACGCTGCGAGCCCGTCTGGACGGCAATCTGCCTTTCAACTTCGGCGGCATGACCAGAAGGTCAATGCCGCCTTGTTTCAAGGCACCTTGCTCGCCCAGACGGGCTCTCGCTGACTTTTGTTCAACCTGTAGGGACTGGCTGGCGCGGCCCTGCCTGGGGGCATTCGCTGACTATTATTCGGCCAGTGAGGTTTAGAGCTATTTGAGCGTTGTTAGATAGTTTCTTGCGTTTTCGACGTTCATTGCTGCGACGGGTGCGTGTGAACAGAGTTTGGCATCGTTGGTGACCAGTAGATCTGCTTGAGTGCGTATCGCTGCCGCAATGATTAAATCGTCTTCGTAATCGCTATGGAGCTCACGCTGCCTGTTCGCCATCCATATGTCGCTCAGGTCACAGGGCACTGGCGTGGCAAGCTGCGACAACACGCTAAGACAATCCCATGCAAGCGAAGTCGCTGCCATAGCGGCATTCTGGGAAAGCGAACCGTGCTCTCGCCGATACCATGCCTTATGTTCGCTTGAAATCAAATAGAACAGGTCTTTGGACGATGTCGCCGCATACAGCAAATCCACCTGCGCCGTGCATGCATTGCGTAAAAACTCAATCGCCACTGAACGACCACGTCGTGAGGGAATGAAGTAATCGAGCCACACGTTGGTGTCAACCAAGATGCGCTTTGGAGTCTCACTCATAGAGCCAGCTCATCTCCTCGCCATAGCGATCCGCATAGGCATTCCGTTTGAGCTCTTCGTCGTCCGATGGCTGAGCCTTGACCATATCGATTCCCGACTCACAGCAAGCGGCAGCGAACAGCTTCGACCCCTGATCCATGAGCTCGAGCTTACGTTTGGCGGCCTTTTCGCGCTCGCGCTGTTCCGCCCGGGCACGACTGGGCAGCAGGATATCCTCGAGCGCACCGGGGCGATCGGCCAGCGACGCTGCAAGCTGCCAGAGCGCTCGCACCGCTTGGCTCGGCGTCATACCGGCCTTGGAGAGAGCAGCGTCGCCGCTCCTTTTAAGATCGGCATCGAGACGCACGTTGATCTGAGCGGCCGTTGTAGTCATGATCCCTCCTTACCACTCCAAAATCATCATAAAACACTATGTTAAATACGTAAAGCATGTATAGCATTTTGAAGCATAGCCGTATCCTGCGCACCAAAAGCCGCCGAGGCGCACTGCACCTCGGCGGCTACGCATCACCGATGTAGTTCGGTTTTACCCTTTGCATTTGCCCAGATAAAACCTGCCAAAATTAACATCCCTTTTTGGTAGGTTTTAGAGCTCAACGCTTTCGGCGCCGTTGATGTTCAGGTCACGCTCGTAGAAGGCCGTGAGGGCGCGGATGGCGTATACCACGTCGCGCACGCCACCGGTCTCGTAGCTAGAATGCATGGCCAGCTGAGGCAGGCCCACGTCCACGGCATGCATGCTCGCCTGCATATTGGACAGATTGCCGAGCGTGGAGCCGCCGGCCATGTCGCTCTTGTTGGCGAAGGCCTGCGTGGGCACGTCGGCGTCATCGCAGATGGCCTGGAACACCGCGCGGCTAAAGGCATCGGTGCAGTAGTGCTGGTTGGCGGCTTCCTTGATGACGATGCCGCCGTTGAGCACAACCTGGTTGCGGGCGTCGCACTTCTCGGCGTGGTTGGGGTGCACGGCATGCGCGTTGTCGCAGCTCACGAGCATCGAAGCGGCAAGCGCACGGTGGTACGACTCATCGTCAAAGCCCAGCGATCCGTTGATGCGGCGCAGCGCGTCGGCCAAGAACGTCGACATGGCGCCCTGCTTGGTCTCGGAGCCAACCTCCTCGTTATCGAAGCAGCAGAAGACCGAAACGTCGTGCGCATTCTCGGCACCCAAAAATGCCTGCAGCGAGGTGTAGGTGCAGGCCAGGTCGTCGAGCTTGGGCGTCGAGATAAACTCGTCGGCCCAGCCCCAAATGCGCGCATCCTGACGATTGACCAGGAACAGATCGCGGCCCAGAATCTGCTCGGGCTCAACGTCCAGCTCTTCGGCGATCAGGGCATCGAAGTCACCCTGCTTAAGCTCGCCGGCGCTGATGAGCGGGCACAGGTCGACAGCTCGGTTGGGCGCAAAGCCCTCGTTAACGCCACGATTCATATGGATGGCAAGGCTCGGGATAATGGCAACTTCGCGCTCGGTAGCGAGCAAGCGGCTCTCGATACGGTCGCCCTCGCGCACCAGCACGCGGCCCGCAAGTGCCAGCGGGCGATCGAACCAGGTGTAGTCGATCATGCCGCCGTAGGCCTCGGTGTTCAGGCGCAGCGTCTCGCCCGCGCCGTCGAGCTCGGGCACGGCCTTAACCTTAAACGTCGGCGAATCGCTGTGTGACGCCGTGAGTTGAAAATGATAGTCGCCGGCAACGCCGTCCTCGCCCCACGTCGCGGCCAGGTCCTCGCCCACCTTAAAGGCAACGACGCTCGAGGTGTTGCGCTGCGTGTAATAACGCCCGCCCGGTTCGATATCCCACGCCGCATTCTCGGGCAGGTAGGTAAAGCCCGCCTCGTCGAGCTCGGCCATAATGGTCGCCGCCGTATGGAACATGCTGGGGCATGCCTCGATAAAGTCGATAAGGTCGTTGGCGGCCTCGATATCGTCGGCCGTCACATGCACGCGCTCGGGCGTTTCCTGATCCGTCATGTTCTCCCCTTTCGCTGGGCTGATGATCCCCTCCAGCATACCCCGCCACGCCAGCGCCGCACTCTTCATTCCGTGCTTAATTCCGCGCCGCTCACCAAGTTGAGCCATCATGCCCGCGCTCCTTTTGCGACAATTGCGCTAACAGGACGAGAGGAGCCGTCATGAAGCCACGTAACATTGCTATCGCCTGCGGTGTCGCGGGAGTCGCCGTCGGCCTTGCCGCTGCCGCCGGCATCGTTTACCGCAAGCAAATCAAGTCCGTTGCGTCGCTCAAACGCTTGACCGACTATGCGGATGGCTATGACCTGTACGCAATCGACATCGCTTACGACTACGACCTTGACCGCATCATCGCAACCGATGTGCGCGATGACCAGGCCTACATTGATGCTGTGGTGGCGCAGGTGTTGCCCGGTGTGCCGGCACATGTCCAGGCGCCCCAGTTTGCCTGCAGCGCTTTTGTCGCCGTAGATGCCGAAGGCCGCGTGCGCACCGGTCGCAATTACGACTTTAAGGACGACACCTCGGCGCTGCTGGTGCGCAATCACCCACGCGGCGGCTATGCCTCCATCGGGTTTGCCGCCCTTAACAACCTGGGCGATAACACTCCGCTTGACTCCGTCGCCGGACGTGCCGCCGCACTCATGGGCCCGTTTACCCAGCTCGACGGTGTTAACAAATGCGGCGTGTCCATTGCCGTACTCACTCTGGATTCCAAGCCCTGTGACCAGGACACGCAACGCCCCGTCATCAACACTTCGCTCGCCATCCGTCTGGTGCTCGACCGCGCGGCCACCACGCAGGAGGCCGTCGACCTGCTTTCTGCCTACGACATGCACGCCATGGCCGGACGCGACTATCACTTCTTTATCAACGACGCCGCCGGTGACGCGCGGGTGGTGGAGTGGGATCCGCGCGATCCCGACCGTGCATGCAAGGCGACGCCCGTACGCCAGGTCACGAACTTCTACGCCTGCTATGGCGACGAAGTGCTGCCCAACCAAAAGAATGGCGAGCTGGGCCATGGCAAGGAGCGCGCCATCGCCATCGCCGATGTCCTCGACGCCCATACCGGCGCCCAAGACGAGGCAGTCGCTTGGAAGGCCCTACGCGCTGCGGCGCAAGAGCCCAATCCGGAAGACATCACCAGCAACACGCAGTGGTCGGTCGTCTTCGACAACACCGAGCCCGCTGCCGCCATCACGCTGCGCCGCCACTGGGGCGACGTCGACGCCTTCGCGCTGTAAGGAGCTGGCACCGTCGTCCTTACGCTCGCCTGACGTTGCTTACATTTCTATACGCTTGAGCTAACACGTTTTACCCCCGTATCAACAGTGTGCGGGGTAAACTTATGCGCATGTTATAACTTGCCCGGAAGGATTCATCATGCTCAGGATCGGTCTTCTTACCAGTGGCGGCGACTGCCAGGCGCTCAACGCCACCATGCGCGGCATTGTCAAAACGCTCATGACCAATAGCGAAGAGCCTATCGAGATCTATGGTTTTGAGGACGGCTACCAGGGCCTTATCTACAGCAGGTTCCGCGTCATGTCGCCCGCCGATTTTAGCGGCATCCTCACCCGCGGCGGCACCATCCTGGGCACGAGCCGTACGCCGTTCAAGCGCCTGGATGTTCCCGAGGCCGATGGCGTCGAGAAGGTGCCCGCTATGGTCCACACCTATCATAAGCTGCAGCTCGACTGCCTGTTTATGCTGGGCGGCAACGGCTCCACCAAGACCGCTAACCGCCTGCGCGAAGAGGGCCTCAACGTTATCGCCCTGCCCAAGACCATCGATAACGACACCTGGGGCACCGAGCTGACGTTTGGCTTTACGAGCGCCATCGACGTCGCTACCAAGTGCATCGATGACATCCACACCACCGCCTCGAGTCACGGCCGCGTGTTCGTTATCGAGATCATGGGCCACAAGGTTGGCTGGATCCCGCTGTACGCCGGCGTCGCGGGCGGCGCGGACGTCATCTTGATTCCCGAGATCCCCTACGACATGGACAACGTCATCAAGACCATCGAGCATCGCATGGAGACCGGCAGCCGCTTTACCATCGTGGCCGTCGCCGAGGGCGCTATCTCCAAGGAGGACGCGGCGCTGTCCAAGAAGGAATACAAGAAGAAGCTTGCCGAGCGCACGAGCCCGTCGATCGTCTACGACATCGCCAAGGAGATTGAGGCCAAGACCGGTCGCGAGACCCGCGTCGCCATCCCCGGCCACACGCAGTGCGGCGGCCAGCCCGATGCCCAGGATCGCATCTTTGCGACCCAGTGCGGCGTCGAGGCCGCGCTCGGCTGCCTGCGCGGCGAGTTTGGCTACATGATTGCCCTGCGTGACGGCAAGATGTGCCACATGCCGCTCGAGAAGGTCGCCGGCAAGCTCAAGTTTGTCGACCCCCAGAGCGACCTGGTGCGCGAGGCCAAGGCGTTGGGCATCAGCTTCGGCGACGAATAGCCTCGGCTGGAACTGCTCTCATCGGAGGCCCCAGGGCTTTCCTCCCAAATCGTCCTCGGACATGTCAGGACCCCGCTGCGCGCTTCGCGCGGCGGGGTCCTTCCGTCCTGCGGAAAGATTTGGGAGGAAAGCCCTGGGGCCTCCTGCGGTAACTAGGGAGGCCGAGGCTATTCGTCTTCTTGCTGCAAGTGCGTGGGCTGAGATTTTGGGATGTTGCAGGCTCTTAGCTGAGAGTAGCACTGACATTTGTCCTGAAATGGCTGGTCGTTAGGGGTTGCTACCGGTAGTTGCGGTAGGGTTGGGGCAGATTCTAACTAGAAATGGTGGTCGCTACCGGTTGTTCTCGGCATACTCGGCTCATTCGATTCGACCATCAAACGAAAGGAACCACCATGGATCTTGCGATGGCACAACGCCTCGTCGATCGCCGTAAAGCTGCCGGCCTTTCTCAGGAGGCGCTTGCTGCCCAGCTGGGCGTAAGCCGCCAGGCTGTTAGTAAATGGGAGCGCAGCGAGTCCTCACCCGATACCGATAACCTCATTGCGCTCGCCGCGCTGTATGACGTGTCGTTGGACGAGCTGTTATATGGGGAGGCGGCCAACGATGCCGACGACCTGGAGGACGGTAGCGCCGACACCGAGATGGCGGATGTGGCTGACGAGGCCGAGGATTCTGCCGAGCACGCCGATTGCGGCGACAAACCA
The DNA here is from genome assembly GCF_003473055.1 of Collinsella sp. AM13-34. Taxonomy (NCBI): domain Bacteria; kingdom Bacillati; phylum Actinomycetota; class Coriobacteriia; order Coriobacteriales; family Coriobacteriaceae; genus Collinsella; species Collinsella sp. AM13-34. The sequence continues at coordinate 110,093 of NZ_QRLE01000003.1, forward strand.
CTTGTCGATATTTCCCTCGCGCGCGGTATCCACGTCATTGATCCCAATAAAGGCGAGGAAGTCCATGTTGGTTGGAGCGGCATCCATGTGACCAACGAGCGCAAGGGCGAAGAGGTGCATGTGGGGCCGGACGGCGTGCATATCGATACGCTTGAGGACGATGGACATAGCGTACGCACCAATGACGACGGCACCGTCACCATCGACGGCGAGACGTTTTCCAGCTGGAAGGAAGCACACGACAAGCTCGACCATCATGGCAAGCATTTCCACACCAAGGTCGGACGTGCATGGAACAAATTCCCCTTCCCCGCACTTGTCACTCTCGCCTATCTGGTGCTCGGCATTGTCTACGGCACATGGGGCATGGGGCTTTTCCTCGTCTTTCTGGTTCCCGTCTATTACGCGCTTGGCGACTTTATCGACCAACGCCACTTATCTAAGCTGATCGAGGTCATCTACCCGGCAGCCGCCATCGCTTGGTTCCTCTACATGTGGCTCTGTTTGGGACAGCCCCATCCTGCATGGATCATCCTCATCACGATTCCCGTCATCAAAGCGCTCATGCGCTGGTGCCGCAAACAATGGAAGCACCGCCAACAGGCCTAACACGCTCCGACCCACCAGCACCCAACCACCCCCGCCCTTCTCCTAAGTTGCGGTGAGATAGGGACTGTTTTGAAGCTCCAAAGCGCCAAACAGTCCGTATATCACCGCAACCTACAAACAACTGGGTCAGTTCCGGCACGGAGATTAGCATTGAGCTGACCACGCGCCAAGAAAAGGGCCTATTTACTACGTTTAACTCGAGAGGGCCGACCATACCCGCCTTTTCCGAATATTTGCAAGCCCTCTACCTGCGGTTTTAATTTCATAATCTTTGTCATGGTCGAGGGTGTGGTAGCAAACGTAGTAGATAGGCCCGTTTTGCGGCATACGACCCATTCAAGCCCAATCTCGAAGGCTGGAGAAAGCCCTTCATCCACGCCTGTGAGCGAAAACCAAATAGAATGAAAGGCAAATGGAAAAGCCCGTTTAACGAGCGGAGGACATATGCGCGACGTAGCCGAAAGCGACTGGAAGCTGTTTAAGAAAATGCTTCCTCAATGGCAAGAACGTTATATGGAAAAGCTCATCGGCCAGTATGTTGAGATACTGAACGGCGACAGTGAAGCGTCCAGTAGATTTTGGGCACTAGAAGAGCGCCTCAATAGAGACAAGCTGTCCTCAGGCGTAATTGCAAACGACATTCGCCGCAGCACAATGCACCGCGAGATAGCCAATTTGCTTATCGACAGCGTGATCACCCTTGACGACCTTGACGGTTTTACCGAGGACATTAAGAGCTATGCGCAACACTGGATTGGCCAGTAAGAGCACTGAACGACAGACATCCCCAGCAAAACGGGGCAAACGCCGGGCCACCTAAAGCTGACGTTAGATAACGATACTTTTGAAAACACTGGAAAATCAAGGTTTTTCGAGCGACGGACAAGCAGGGTATTGTACTAAAAACTGAATACGACGCAGAAGCGGCGTTTCTTACTCTCTACATGGGAGAACAGGAACGCCGCTTTTTTCATGCCCTTTGTTACGCAGTAGGGGCAGAAAAAGCCTTGCTACAAGCGGTTTTGCGGGTGTGTATCTGGCGCGGCAAGGGATTTATACCTTATTCCCCGAAACCGCGCTTCTACTGCGTAACAAATCCAAAGCAAAGGAGCTATGAACTATGGCAGTTTTCAGAGTGGAACGGAACAAGGGCTACACCGTAATGAGCAACCACCACCTACGCAACAAGGAGCTTTCCCTAAAGGCAAAGGGGCTGTTGTCGCAAATGCTGTCACTCCCCGAAGATTGGGACTACACCTTGAAAGGCTTATCCCTTATCAACCGGGAGAAGATAGACGCTATCCGCGAAGCCATTAAGGAGCTTGAACGCGCCGGGTATATCGTCCGTTCAAGGGAGCGCGACGAGAAAGGACGCTTGCGGGGCGCGGACTATGTGATATTCGAGCAGCCGCAGCCGCCTACGCCGGATTTACCAACATTGGAAAATCCAACATTGTTGCCGTTGCGGTCACAATCCGTATGCCTGTATCGCTCATACCGTCAAGAAGCGCGTCGAGCTGCCGCCGCTGCGTGTTCTTCTCCGGCGGCGTTTCCAAAAGGAACTGGTCTACGGATATATTGTAGCGGAGCATAAGCTCAAAGAAAATCTGTAAACTTGGGTGCTGCCCCTTGTTCTCAATGTTCGCAAGGTAACGCGGCGAGATAAACATTTCGTCGCTTACTTTCTTGCGGCTCTCCTTGCGCCCTGTCCGCGCCGCCTTTATCGCTGCCCCAAAAGCCTTGAAGTCGTATTTCGGTACTGGTCTTTTTGCCATAATTATTCACCCTATTACATTTTACTGTTCACCTTTCCTCTTGGATATGTCTACACTGTTCTATCAGTTGACTAAAATAATTCATATGTATATGTTGACAACTAGCCGCTTTTTTTGTATAGTATTATTAAAAGGGGGGAAATGTTTATGTTACATAGCATGCGTATTCGATAAGCATTGAAATTAAAAAAGATTTTTCCCATTTTCAATATGGGCTTTTTTGTCATGCTTATTTTGCGTATGCTATACAACAAAACTAACGATGTATAGACATAGTATAAAAACTATGCCTTAATTTTGTTGTAGTGTTATATGTATAAATGCAGGTCAATGCTCATGTTGAGAATTGACCTGTATTTTTTGCGCAAAAGGAGAAATATTATGCTTGAAAAATATTGGATAAAATGTCCAATTTGTAACGGAAAGACGAGGGTTTAAGTATTTTATAATACGGTATTAAGAAATTTTCCTCTTTTCTGCCCTAAATGTAAATTAACACATATCGTTGATGTTGAAAAATTAGAAATCATAATCAAAAACTCTGAAAAACAAACTTTTTAATTTTGAAAAGGAAGGATATTAAATGAAACACTTACCTAAAAGTACACCTACGGAAATATTGAATGACCCATACGGATTTACTTACAAAGAAATGTCGGAAGTAATTGGAGAGGATAAAGCAAGAGCCTTATATGCGAAATTGTATAAACAGCCATTTCACAAAAAAAATCTATCAATATCAACAAAAAAAGTCTATAAAAGTAGCGATACTGAAAAGTATGTTTATGAATTGAAAGACAACAGGTATATCGAAACGGTTTTTATTAAACGGCGAGATGGTGGGACTGTTTGCGTAAGTACGCAAGTTGGTTGTTCTGTTGGCTGTATTTTTTGTGAGTCCGGACGCAATGGTTTCGTTCGTAATCTAACACCGTCTGAAATTGTGCAGCAGGTCATATTGATACGTCAAAAAGTAAATCGTATCGTTTTTATGGGAATGGGAGAACCTTTATTCAATTACGACAACTTGATTGCAGCAATCCATATTCTTCGAGATAGAAATGGACTTAACTTTCCAACCGACGGCATTACCATATCAACAGTTGGTCCAGTTAATCAATTAAAAAAATTGCGCGAAGAACATCTAAAAATTCAGTTGACAATATCTTTACATGCAGCAACACAGGCTGTGAGAAACTGTATCATTCCTCATATGCACATGTACGCTATTGAAGATGTTGTTAAGCAAGCATTGTCCTATTCACAAAGGCATAATCGAAAAGTGGTATTTGCGTATTTGCTTTTACCAGGTATAAATGACCGTTCCTCAGATATAAGGCAACTTGCAAAATGGTTTAAGGGCAAAAATGTTATGATTAACGTGCTGCAATACAACCCGACGAGTAATTCAAAAATTAGAGCACCACAAAAACAAGAAATGGTTGCGTTCAAACATCAATTAGAGCAAACAGGACTTGAAGTTACCATGAGAGTTTCTCATGGTAGAAAGATTAAAGCAGCTTGTGGACAGTTAGCTAATACATATAATAAAGCCAAAAAACAACAAAAATAATTTAATTAAAAGAGCCAGACGCACAGACGCAGAGCCGATAATATGCAGTTTGAAATACTGCTGTTATCGGCTCTTTTTTGATTTAATTTGTGCCCCCAATAACCATATTGGAGCAAAATCAGAACTGTTGCTTGTCGTTCTTTGATTTCCGCAGCAGCTTTGAAAAATCAAAGCCGCCGTTTCTTTTTATCTTCTCAAGAAATGACGCGGTATCACTGTTAAAAGCGGCGGCTAAAGGAGGTAGCCGCCATGAAGCACATACCATATCGACAAAATCCGACGGTCATTGACACATCAAAAAAAGCCCGACCACCACCGGGGGAAATTACGCTTGTATATATGAACTGTCTAATCATCTAAATACTACTCACAATACCAATGCGCCTGTCCGGGCTTTTCGGACAGGCGCATTTTGCTGCTCAAAAAATTTTTTGAAGAAATTTCAAAAAATCTTCGGCGTTTTTGAAAACCGCCGTATTGCCCCGCGAAAAGGGGGAAGCACCACCAACTTTCCAACGAGAAAGGAGGTGAGAATGTGGAACCTAACAGCAGGGAGTTTTACAAACAGTGTGCTTTTCAGAAGTTTTGTAATACGGTACTTCACAATGAAGCGTGCGACACTCATAGAGAGCTTCGCAGACACAGGGCAAAGGAAGTGACCTTTTCCGACATGACCTTAGACGAAGCGCGACAGCTTCATACGTTTGATGAATATTTCAAACGGGAAACTGTTGAAACCGTCTTTGAGAAAGCCGGGAAGAAAATCACGCCAAAGCTGCTTCTTGAAGCAATCCGTACTTTGCCGGAAGAAAAGCGCAAAGCCATACTGCTGTATTACTTCGAGGGAATGAACGATACCGAGATTGCGGAACTGTTCAATACGTCGAGAAGCACGATACAGTACAGGCGGACAAGCTCTTTTGAGAGATTAAGAAAATATCTGGAGGAAAATGCTGATGAATGGGACGAATGGTAACGAACCCGGCTACCCGGAAAATGCCCTTGTTCCCTATCCTGTCATTGTGGTAGCGACAAAGGGCGACCCGGACGCTATGAATGGTTGTCCGGCGTTTGCGCAGATAAAACCTGCCAAAATAAACCTGTCCCTTTTTGGCAGGTTACTCGGCGCTCTTGAGGGCGCCGACCATGTCGATCTTGTTGAGGGTGCGATTGGTAGCGAGGTTGACGATAAACGTAAAGCCAAAGGAAAGCACCACGGCGAGCACGTAGCTTAGCGGCTCGACCTCGACATCAAAGTACAGCGACGGCATCTGCAAAATGTACGTAAAACTCTCGGCCAGCAAGCCGCCCAGCGGCACGCCCAGCGCAGCGCCAATCGCCGTGAGGATCAACGTCTCCTTGTTGACGTAATGGTGCACCTCACCGCGACGGAAGCCCAACACCTTAATGGTCGCCAGCTCGCGCTCGCGCTCGGAGATATTCGTGTTGGACAGCGTAAACACCACCACAAACGATAGGCACGCTGCCATAAAGGTCACGAGCACCACGACAGAATTGATAATCGTAAAGTTCGCCTCGTAGTTCTGCCAATGTTCGGCCGTGCTCGAGATGGTGAGCCAACCGTCGCTCTTAATTTTCTTGCTAAACGCAATCTGGTCGGCCGACGAACCCTTAAGCAGCACAAAGACGCCGTTGAGGCGTGCGCTTCGACCGAACGCACGCTCATAGGTACTCTGCGTCATGTAAAGCGTGTTGCCCAGATAGTTGAGCGAAATGTCGCTGACTTTGACCTTGGCGACGTTGAGCGACGAATCCTGGACGTGTGCTGTCTCGCCCGGCTGAATCCCCAGCACCAACTGTGAACTCTTGCTCAGATACACGTCCCCGTCACGCAGGGCGAGCGGTTCTTTGGACTCATCCTCCAGGCACACGTAATCGCCCAAGTCACCCGTGCGGTCGTCGGGAATCACGATCAGCTGCACGGTCTCGCTCTTGCCGTCAAATGTAAAGGTGACGTTGTCGGTCATGATCGGCAGCGTCGAAGTCACGGTCACGTTGGAGTCGATGGCCGCGCTACGCTCCTCCAGCGCCGCGCGCGTCTGCGAAAAATCGTCGGGGTTGGCGACCGCCAGCAAGTCATAGCGCGTGATATGCCCGTACTGCTTGGGCGAAAGCGCCACCGACGTGTCGCGGATGCCCATGCCGCAAATCACGAGCGCCGTACAGCCCGCGATGCCAAAGATGGTCATAAAGGCACGCTTTTTGTAGCGGAACAGGTTACGCGCTGCCACCTTGTTCAAAAAGCCCATGCGGCGCCAGATAAAGCCGATGCGCTCGAGCAGAATGCGTGAGCCGGCACGCGGCGCCTTGGGGCGCATGAGCGAGGCTGGGGTCTCGGCCATCTCGTGACGACAGGCGATAATCGTGGCGCCCACCACACCCACGGCAAACAGCGCCACCGAGACGATCGAGGACACGATGTCGTACGAAAGCAGCATCTGGGGCAGTGAGTACATGTCGTCGAACACCGTAAACAGGAACAGCGGCAAGCCCACAAATCCGATGATGTTGCCGAGCACACCGCCGATCAGACACGCCCACAGTGCGTAGTCTACGTATTTGGACAGGATACGCCCGCGTGAATAGCCGAGCGCCTTGTACAGGCCGATGAGCGTGCGCTCCTCCTCGACCATACGCGTGGCGGTGGTAAGGCTGATGAGCACGGCGACGATAAAGAAGATGAACGGGAACACCGTGGCGATGGCCTCGATCGAAGAACTGTCGCTCTCGACGCTCGAGTAGCTTGCGATGTTACCGCGGTCCTGGATGTACCAAGTGCATTCGCCCAGGTCGGAAAGCTCGGCGCGGGCATCGGCGAATTGCTGATCGGCGGCGGCGCGGCGCTGGTCCAACTCGGCCTGAGCCTGGACGCGTTCCTCACTGCCCTCGGCCATACGATCGATGTTGCCCTGTTCAATCCCAAAGAGCATATTCGCCTGGCGCTCGGCCGCATCCAAGCTTGCCGGCGTGTCGACCGTCAGCTCCTGGGCGCGCGCCTTCTCACGCTCCTCGCGGATCTTCTCGATATTGCCCTTGACCTCGTTAATCCTTGCCGTATAGGCATCAGAATAGGAGTTGAGGTCCTTGGCTCCCTCGACGGCTACGTGGACTGCGGAATAGGAAGAAGATGTCGCGGCATCCTCGCTCACATAGAACTTATAGTCCGCAGCCGAAGCAGCGCGAAAGGCGTTGACTGTCGAGTCGGAGCTCACGTCGGTAGGATCGAGGACCTCGGCCGTAATGGTGTAATCGCCCGCGGCAAACTGGTCCTTGGCACTTTGGTTCGACGAGCTCGCGTCATTGGCGGCAAAACTCACCGTATCGCCGAGCTTTTTGCCCGAAGCCTTCAGGAACTTCGAAGTCACCGCGACCTCACCGGCGCTCTCGGGCAAATCGCCGCTCACCAGCACCGGTTGATCGATATTCTCCTTGGAAAGACTTTGCACGACCACGCGCTCGCGCGTTGTGCCCACGGCGGTGTAAGCGGTCTCGGTGTAGATGCCCTCGGCCGTCTCGACGCCGTCGACCTCTTGAATGGCGTCGAGATCATCGTCAGTCAGGCCATAGGTCGACTGCACGTTAATGTCATAGACATTTTGCTGGTCGAAGTAGGCGTCGACCGAATCGCACAGATCCTCGCAACCCGCCTTGAGGCCGCACATCACGCTCACGCCGAGCGCGGTGATGACCACGATAGATAGGAAGCGCTTAAGACTGCCGCGGATTGTGCGGTAGATGCCACGGCGAAATACCGTCGGCACCATATCGTTTGAGCTTTGGGCGGTACGGTAGGTCGCGAACTCCCGGTCGCGGCCCGCGTGCTCCGTATCGTGGTTTTGGCTGTTTTGGCGGTCCTGGTCCATGGGCGCTACCACTCGATTGTCTCGATAGACACGGGATTTTGCTGGACCGTCTCGCTCTCCACGCGGCCGCTCTTAAAGCGGATCAGGCGATCGGCCATGGGCGCCAGCGCGGAGTTATGGGTGATGATAATGACCGTGATGCCCTGCTTGCGGCAGGTGTCCTGCAGCAACTGCAAAATCTGCTTGCCGGTTTTGTAGTCGAGTGCACCCGTGGGCTCGTCGCACAAAAGCAGCTTGGGGTTCTTGGCCAGCGCGCGGGCAATGGACACGCGCTGCTGCTCGCCGCCCGATAGCTGCGCGGGGAAGTTGGCGAGGCGCTCGCCCAGGCCAACCTGGCAAAGCGTTTGCTCGGCATCGAGTGAATCGGGGCAGATTTGCGCCGCGAGCTCGACGTTTTCGAGCGCCGTCAGGTTGGGGACCAGATTGTAGAACTGGAAGACAAAGCCGACGTCGGCGCGGCGGTATTCCACGAGCTGCGCCTCGTTAGCGGAGCTCACATCGCGCCCGTCCACCGTCACGGTGCCGGAAGTCGCCGTATCCATGCCACCCAGAATGTTGAGCGCCGTGGTTTTACCGGCGCCCGAAGCGCCCAGGATAATGGCAAGCTCGCCACGCTCAACGGTAAAGCTCGCGCCGTCGAGCGCGTGAATGCGGGCATCGCCCTCGCCGTATGCTTTGATGACGTCTTTAAATTCGATATAGGCCATCGATCGGTTCCCATCTGGTCGGATAACTCTTTAGTATTACCCATTTCGCACCTATCAAAAAGAGACAGGTTTATTTTGGCAGGTTTTATATGGGGAAACGTACCTCTTTGGGGGCAGCGCGGGACGCGCAGGGGCGGCCGTGCAGATCGGCACAGCCGTCTCACGTGGAATCGACCGACGCCTGCCTTTCCGTGACACCGGCAACTCGTTTTTGCTTGTTGGCATGGCCGCCATTATGCCTTGGGACTGAGCACTCAAATTCTCACTCCTCATTGCCACGCTTGCCGCAAGCTATCAGGGTGACGAGATGACGACGCTCGCTGTAGCAGCGCAGCCACACTCTATAAGCGAGGCGTTTGCCAGCAAAAAAGCGCGCGACAGGGTAAGCCCGCCGCGCGCTATCCTATGCGGACTAGTTATTGTTGTTGGTCATCGAGGCCACTGCTGCCGCAAGATTGGAAATGGGCATCGTCTGCAACCAGATGCGACCGGGACCGGTGAGCACGGTGTTGAACACGCCCTCGCCACCAAACATGATGTTTTTGACGCCCTTGACCATTTGAGCGTCAATGCTCACGGTCTCCTCAAAGCCGGCCACGTTGCCGGTATCCACAATCATCTGCTGGCCAGCAGCGAGCTCGTACTCAACCAGGTCGCCGTCGATCTCGGCAAAAGCAACACCCGAGCCCGTGAGCTTCTGCATGATAAAGCCCTCGCCGCCAAAGACGCCGGCCTTTGCCTTCTTGTTAAAGTGAATGCTCAACTCGACGCCACTTTCCGCGGCAAGGAACGAACGCTTCTGCAAAATCCAGCTCTTGCCCGGACCGATCTCGATTGGCACGATGCGGCCGGGGAAGCAGGAGCCAAACGCGATCATGCCATCGCCACGCGCGGTCCAAATGTTTTGGAACAATGCCTCACCCGAAAAAGCCTTGGAGAACATCTTGCCGATGCCACCGCCCGAGGTAGACATTTCCATGTTGGGGGTCATCCAAGCCATGGCGCCGCTTTCGGTGATCATGGATTCGCCATCGCTAAGGTTGCACGTAACAACCGGGAAAGCCCCTCCGCCGATCTCGTACTGCATGACCGTCTCCTTTCCACTCAGGAGCCGAATAACGATGCCTATATTTTAGCAGGTAGAGATGCATATGTTCACACCGCCCATGCCCTCTCCTGCGGACGTTTCCCCAGATAAAACCTGCCAAAATAAACCTGTTCCTTTTTGGCAGGTTTTAAAGGCAAACGGTGAAGGTGATCTGGTTGCCGTGACCGGATACGGTGGCGGCGCCTCCATGGGCCTCGGCGATGGCACGCACCACGGACAGGCCCACGCCCGAGCCACCCGTCTTGGAGCTGCGCGACGCATCCGCACGATAGAAGCGATCGAACAATCGGTCCAGGTCGCCCTCGGGCAGCTCGTCCACGGCGTTCGATACGACAAGCTCGGCGGCGCCCTTGCCTTTGCCGTGCGAAACGGCGCACAGGCTCAGCTCAATCACGCTGCCCTCGCTCGCATAGCGCGTGGCGTTGTCCAGTAGCAACTCAACCACCTGCGCCACCGCCGCGGCATCGGCATGGGTCCGCACGCCGGTCGCAATCGACGTCGACAGGCGTTTACCGCCTGAGACCGCCACCGACTTAAACGGCGCCGCCGCCTTGTTCACCGCCTCCGAAAGATCGATCGACGCCATGGTAAAGCCCGCCGAGCCCTCGTCCATGCGTGCCAAGAACACCAAGCGCTCCGTGAGCGCCGATAATAGCGCACCCGCACTCGCCTTAGTGCTGCCTTAGCAGGTCGATGAGCATATTTAAAAAAGCAAGGTTATAGCTTAGTCGGACTTAAGGAACGGGCGGCTTCACATCTCGCCCTGCAAACAACGCCCGTACAGCGAGCGCGCTTGCCGCATGGGCGTTGCGGCCGCCTGCAGCTTATAGATAGGCACCCTCGAGGCGCAGCAGCCACTCCTTGCGATCCAGTCCACCGGCGTATCCGTTGAGCGATCCGTCGGCCGCGACCACGCGATGGCACGGCACGATAATCGAAATAGGGTTGCGAGCGACCGCAGCCCCCACCGCGCGAGGAGATACAACGGGCGCTTCATTTCCCGGTACACGATGTCGAGCGGCAACACGCTGGGCGATCTCGCCATACGTAGCGACCTCGCCACGCGGGATCGAAAGCAGCTCAAACCAAACCTCACGCTGAAACGCCGTGCCGATCATATGCAACGGCGGCGTAAACCGAGGTTCCTGCCCTGCAAAATAAGCATTCAGCCAAGCCCAGGAACGCTCAAGCACCGAAGAGGCCGCACCATTTGCCGGACTCACCGACGACATGCCACCAGTACCGGAAACCGCATCGACGCCTTCAACATGTTCGGAGTCTTCACGGAGAAGCGTGGAGCCAAAGTGTTCCTGCCCCTCAAACCAAAGCCCCGTCAGACCGCGGCCATCAGCGGCAAGCAAGATTTCGCCCAAAGGCGAAGCAAACGTCGTCGTGACCACCAGCGGCTCCTTTCAAAACTCCGCAACATAATACCGCGAACTGTGCAGACAACCCCCGCAGATACGTCCGGGCGGGCTCGCAATTACTTCAGCGAGGCTGTTTTTCCCAATCAAGCGAAGAAGACGCGGGGCTTCGACGCCAGGGCGGTACCCCCGCCAGCTGAGCTCTAATACTTTTCCCAAGAAGTGAACGAGTAAAAACGAAGTCCCGGAGCATCCACACCTTTAGACCGCAAAACCGCAGGATTCGCGCTGCAAAACCGCAGGACATAGCAATCAAAAAATGCCAATGCTTCGGGGGTCCAAATAAGGTCGTTCACTTCACGGGAAAAGTATTAGACCTCAATTCGCACCAAGCCCAAAGTCACCCCAGGCAGCAGGCGCGAAGCGCCGAGGCCGCCGCCGGGACTAGGGCCCGCAACAACCACGTGCCCCCACATCAGCCCAGCGGCCCCAACTAGCAACGGCCCCATCGCAGACCGCTCGCAGCCGAGTCACCGCAGGCAGGGGCCGGGCTTGGTTTTCAGAACATTCCGCAGACCAGTGTGGCGCCTTGTCCGCAGCTCCGAAGGAGCAGGACAAGGCGCCACACATGGTCGAGGACGTTCTGAAAACCAAGCCCGGCCCCCGCCGGACAGGTCCACCGCTACTCGCAGAGCAGCTTAGCGATCTGGACGGCGTTGGTTGCCGCGCCCTTACGGATTTGGTCGCCGCAGCACCAGAAGGTGATGCCACGTGCGGCCTCGGGGTTCGAGATGTCGCGGCGTACGCGACCGACCCAAATCAGGTCCTGGTCGGAGGTGTCCATCGGCATGGGGAAGCGATCGTGCGCATCCTCGGCACTCATGTCGTCAACCAGCTTGACGCCCGGAGCGGCGGCCAGCGCAGCACGGGCCTCTTCCACCGTGATGTCGCGCTCAAACTCGAGCGTAATGCTCTCGGAGTGCGAGCGCAGCACGGGCACGCGCACGCAGGTGCAGTTCACACGCAGCTCGGGCAGGTGCATGATCTTGCGGCCCTCGTTTTGCAGCTTCATCTCCTCGGAGGTAAAGCCCTCCTCCTTGACGCCGCCAATCTGCGGAATCAGGTTGCTCGCGAGCTGGGCGGCAAATGCGCGCGGCTCGGGAATCTCCTCGCCACGGCCCAGGGCGGCCAGCTGAGCCTCGAGCTCGGCCATGCCGGGAGCGCCGGCACCCGAAGCAGCCTGATACGTCGAGACGATCATGCGCTTCACGCCGGCGAGCTGATGCAGCGGCCAGGTGGGAACCAGGCCGATGATGGTCGCGCAGTTGGGGTTGGCGATAAGGCCGTGATGCCACTTGATGTCGTCGGCATTGATCTCAGGCACAACCAGCGGCACTTCGGGATCCATGCGGAAGGCGTGACTGTTGTCGACCACGACGGCGCCGCGCTTGACGGCCTCGGGCAGCAGCTCCTTGGCGATATCGTCGCCGGCAGCGCCGAGCACGATGTCGCAGCCCTCAAAAGCCTCGGGGCAAGCCTCCTCAATCACAGCCTGCTCGCCGCGGAACTCGACGGTCTTGCCCGCAGAGCGTGCGCTCGCCAGCAGCTTGAGCTTGCCGACCGGGAACTCCTGCTCGTTCAGGCACTCGAGCATCTGGGTGCCCACGGCTCCCGTCGCGCCCAAAATAGCAACCGTGTACTGTTTCATGCTTCCCCCTTTAAAGGTTGTGGCTATCGCCCGCACGCCAAGCAGGCCGATTATTGTTGCCAGTGTATACAAGAACGGGGCAGGCACGAAACCCGCCCCGTCGAAACGAAACCGAAACGAAACGCCCCGCCGTAGATTTTTTGACATGACCCAAAAATCTACCGAGCAGTCGCTACTTTTTGAGCGCGGCCAGAGCGGGATCAACCGGCGCGGAAGCCTCCAGGTCGGAGACCTTCACAATGCCATTTTCGTCGGAGAAGGCACGGTAAATGGTCCGAATCGCCAGGTCAAAGTCCTTCTCCTCGACACCGATAATGATGTTGATCTCGTCGCAGCTCTGCGAAATCATACGCACGCTCACGCCAGCCTGGCCGAGCATGCCAAACAGATGGCCCGAGATACCTGCACGGCCGCGCAGGTTACGACCGACGGTCGCGATAAGCGCTAGACCCTCAACGACCTCGATCTCGAGCGGCTCGACCTCCTGCTGGATGTCGCCCACGAGTGAGTACAGCGAATCGTGCACATCCTGCTCCTGCACCACGGCGCCAAAGCGGTCGACGCCGGTGGGCATATGCTCGACGGAAACGTCATAGCGCTCGAAGACCGAAAGCGCACGGCGCATAAAGCCAACGCGGGGCTTGGTGCGGTCGCGGGCCACGTTGATGGCGACAAAACCGCGCTTGCCGGTCACGCCGGTAATGATGGGCTCTGCCTCGCCTTCATCAGCCGTCTCGCTAATGATGGTACCGGGGTCCTGCGGCGCATTGGTGTTCTTGATGACCAGCGGAATACCCGCCTCGCGCACGGGGAACACGGCCTCCTCGTGCAGGACGCTTGCGCCCATGTACGAAAGCTCGCGCAGCTCCTCGTAGGTAACGCGCGCAATGGGCTGAGCCTCGGGAACAATACGCGGATCGGCAGAATAGAAGCCCGAGACGTCGGTCCAGTTCTCGTACAGGTCGGCGCCCAGGCACTTGGCCAAGATCGAGCCCGAGATATCGCCACCGCCTCGATCGAGCAGCTTGATCTGGCCCTCGCGCGTCGCGCCGTAGAAGCCAGGCATAACGAAGCCGCCCTGCTGGCCATACTCCTGCACCAGCTCGGAGGTGCGATTCATGCTGAGCGTACCGTCGTGATGGAACGCCACAACCGTCGCGGCGTCCAGGAACGGTAGGCCCAGGTACTCAGCCATCAGGCGAGCGGTAAAGTACTCGCCACGGCTCACAAGCTCCTCGGTGGAGTAGCCGCCCGAGCGGGCGCGCTCGGCAAAGGCCGCGAACTCCTCACGGATGGGATAGGTGAGCTCCAACTCATCAGCGATATCAAAATAGCGCTGGCCGATGTCCTCGAGCAGCTCCTCACACGACACGTGGTACTTAACGTGCGCATTGACCAGATAGAGCAGGTCGGTCACCTTGGTGTCGCCCTTAAAGCGGCGACCGCAGGCAGAAACCACCACAAAACGGCGGGCAGGGTCGGCGTCGACAATGGCCTTAATCTTCTTGAAGTGTTCGGCGTCGGCGACCGACGAGCCGCCAAACTTGGCAATCTTAATCATGGGCTTGAGGTTACCTTTCTAAAAAGCCTCTGCGAACCTACTTTGCGCGCTCTGATACCATGGTTTCACCGATTGGGACCAAGGCATCCGAGGAGCAGTGTTATATGGGAACTTATCATAGTACACGAGGACGCACTTTATCGTGCTCAAGTAAGGTGGCAATCCGCACCGGCATCGCTCCCGACGGGGGTTTGTTTGTCTCAGACGAGCTCGGCACCCAGCAGGTCGATATCAACTCGCTTGCAGATAAATCGTACTTTGAAATCGCTCAAGATGTGTTGGGAATGTTACTGAATGATTACACGGCCGAAGAAATTTCGGCGTGTGTCGACGAGGCATACCGCGGCACGTTCGCGAGTGAAGAGGTTACGCCGCTCGTCAAACTCGACGCTGCGCCGGGCGCTGACGCCCCTCAGACCTATGTGATGGAGCTCTTTGGCGGCCCCACAAGCGCCTTCAAGGACGTCGCCTTGCAGATGCTCCCCCGCCTCATGGCCCGCACTTCCGCCAAGGACGGCGGCGCCGAGCGCATCATGATCGTCACCGCCACGTCGGGCGACACCGGCAAGGCCGCACTCGCCGGTTTTGCCGACGCTCCGGGGACGGGCATCACCGTCTTTTATCCCGAAGGCAAAGTCAGCCGCGTGCAGAATCTGCAGATGTCCACACAGGAGGGCGATAACGTCGCCGTCTGCGGCATCCGCGGTAACTTCGACGACGCCCAGAGTGCCGTCAAGCGCATCTTTGCCGATAAGGAACTTGCCGAGCGCTTGGAGGCCGCCGGCACGGTGCTTTCGAGCGCCAACTCCATCAACGTCGGCCGCCTGGTGCCGCAGGTTGTCTACTACTTTGCCGCCTATGCGCAGCTGCTGCGCGCCGGACGCCTGGAGGCCGGCGACGCCGTTGAGTTCTGCGTGCCGACTGGCAACTTTGGCGATATCCTGGCCGGCTACTACGCCAAGCGCATGGGTCTGCCCGTCGCCAAGCTCATCGTCGCGAGCGACAAGAACAACGTGCTCGCTGACTTCCTGACCACCGGCGTCTACGACCGCAACCGTCCGTTCTTCACGACTATCTCGCCGTCGATGGACATTCTCATTAGCTCCAATCTGGAGCGCATGCTCTACTTCTTATCCGACGGCGACTGCGAGCTCGTAGCCGGCCTTATGGAGCAGCTGGCACAGACGGGTCGCTACGAGGTGCCCGCCGAGCTGCTGGCCAAGATTCAGGGCGTCTTTGGCTGCGGCTGGGCCAGCGAGAACGAGGTTCGCGCCGCCATCAAGAGCTGCTGGGATGCGAACGGCTACGTGATCGACCCGCACACCGCCTGCGGCTATCACGTCTTTGAGCAGGTCGCTCCCGCCGAGGGCGCCAAGGCCCGCGTGCTGCTTTCGACCGCCAGCCCCTACAAGTTCCCGCGCGCCTGCTGCGATGCCCTGGGCCTCGACGTGCCCGAGGACGATTTTGAGGCTATGCGTGTGCTCGAGCAGGCCACCAACACGGTCGCCCCGACTCAGCTCGCCGAACTCGAATCCAAACCCGTCCGCTTCGAAGACGTCTGCGACGTCGATGAGATGGCCAACTACGTAGAGTCTGCAGCAAAAAAGATGGCTACCAACTAAACCCCTTATAAGGCGCCGGCGAAAGCCGGCGCACTTTCTTTCATCAGATAACCCCCGGGATGATGACGAGCATGCGAGCGGGTCTGGCCGTTTAGTTCGTCGCGAGTTCCGCACGAGCCGGAAAGCACTTAATGTGCTTTCCGAGCGAGCCAGGACTGCCCGAGCAGCGAACTAAACGGCCAGACCCGCCCAGGAGGACCCACATGATCAAAATCACCGTCCCAGCAACCAGCGCCAACCTAGGCATCGGCTACGACACCCTCGGCATGGCCGTCAGCCTCTACTCGCACTTCACCTTCGAGCGCGCCGACAAGCTCACCATCACCGGCTGCCCCGAGGAGTTCCAAAACGAGAACAACCTGGTCTACGTCAGCTTTGTCGATGCGCTGGCCGCATGGGGCGAGCCGGCTTTCCCCGTTGCCATCGACATCCAGACCGACGTGCCCGTGGCTCGCGGCCTGGGTTCCAGCTCCACCTGCGTCGTCGCTGGCATTATGGCTGCCGCCGCGCTGACAGGCCACACCGTCGACCGCGCCGAGCTCGTCCGCATTGCCACCGAGGTCGAGGGCCATCCCGATAACGTCGCCCCCGCTATCTTGGGCGGCGCCGTCTGCTCCTTTACGCCGACCGATTCGCTGCCCCAGTGTCTGCGCTACGAGGTAAGCGATCGCTTGCGTTTTATTACAGTGATTCCGCCCTACGAGGTACATACGAGCGAGGCGCGCAAGGTCGTGCCGCAGGAGATTCCGCTCTCCACCGCCGTGTGGCAGATGGGCCGCATCGCTGGCATGACGCGCGGCTTGGAGACTGGTAACCTGGACCTGATTGCCGCCGCTAATGACGACCGCATTCAGGAGCCCTATCGTCGCCGCCTGATTCCCGACTACAACGCCGTGCGCGACACCTGCCTTAACGGCGGCGCTAAGACCATCTGGATTAGTGGCTCGGGCTCGACCCTCATGGCTGTGACCGACGACACCATCGTGGCAAAGTTCCTGCAGGTCAAGCTGCGCGAGCAGTTCCCTAAGTGTGATACGCATATTCTGACGTGCGACACCGAGGGCGCCCAGATCGAATACCTGTAGCCGCCGTCCCGTATACTCGCCGGGGAGGCCAGGGGCTTTGCCCCCAAATCGTCCTCGGACATGGCAGGACCCCCGCTGCGCACTTCGTGCGGCGGGGGTCCTGCCGTCCTGCGGAAAGATTTGGGGGCAAAGCCCCCGGCCTCCCCTACGTTAACTTCGCTGACAGCGGCTACAGGGACCTACGCCCTGGAAAGTCGCCGGGCTGATAGTTGCTTTTTATTGGTAGGGGCTCTTGCTAGGCTGGAGCACTTCCTAGAGGCGGGCATCGGCTGTGTGCTTGGTTTACGCGGCGCTGGGTTCCTTGTAGTCGAAGACTGGTTCTAGGAGGTCTTCGATGTTGCAGTGGAGGGCTTTTGCTATAGCTCTTACGATTGTTACCGAGGCTTCGTTGATGTTTCGCTGGCGCTGTTCGTACATTTGGATTGAGCGGAGTGATACGCCTGATTCGTATGCCAAGTCTTGTTGGGTTTTCTTAAGCCTCTTTCTTGCTAGTGCTAGCTTGGTTTGACGAGGTGTTTTCTTCGCCATATCGCAAACAAGACTCGCCACACGTTCCTCTGAAGCTTCATGCCAGGGGTAGTACAGGTTGCGCAGTGCGTCAAACGGAACGACATGCAGCAGATCTTCGAAAGACTCTCCTAGGCGCCACTGCAGGTATGCCAGCATCCAGCCCGCCCAATATTCCGGCGTCTTCTCAAATCGATAGGTGCAGTCCGGTATAGGCCCGTTTTGATAGCCCGACCTTTCGGCGATAAGCGCGAACAGCTCAACACCCGATTTTCCCGACACTACCCATGCATTGCCGCGCTCAAACTCTCGAGCAACCCCGCTCAGGCAAAAGAGTTCAGCAACTTCCGATCCTTCTGCTCCGTAATCGTTAACGGCATAGTCGAAGCAATCCCCGAGGTTGTTCATTGCGTCCTCAAGGTAATAGACGGGGTATGTCCTACTCGGCCCACAATCCGTTAACTCTTGGATCATTTAAATCAACCCTCCCTGCCATCAAATCCCTAATGTCGACACCATCAGAGTCAAATCCGTTTACCGTATCCAGGTACTTTCGTCGAGCGTTCTGTTCTCGCTCAAATCGTTTGGGATAAAACTCGGCTCCTGAGGCCTGCTTCCAATCGCGGAACCTGATCGCCGAGAACGCGCGCTCACTCATAAGCGCATATTGAATGCCCAAATCCCCCAAAAACATAATGCGCTGCAGTTGCCTGAGCGAAATCATGCCGTTAACGAACTGTCTTGCAAACGAAAAGTAGGAATCGTCAGCGCGATAGCCTCGAATGACGTCATAAGGAGAAATATCAATCAGGCAGTTGTCCAGCAAATACCGAAGTCCTTCGCGTGCCAGCGGCGTCGAGACATTAAACTCCCGGTTGTCGGCCAAAATCGCAAGCCAATTGAGGATTGAAAACTCCCCAGACTCTAAATCCAAGACCGAAAGGCCATCTAAATCAAGCTCATATCGATTGGCAATGCCATCAGACTCGGTTCGACATGCCCACTCCATTGCCATTTCCTCATGCGGTGTGCAATAAAACCCGCGCCCATAGTCATTGAATTGTCTGCATTTATCCAACGATGGATGATCAACAACAACGTCCGACCCGTGCCAAAGCTCCATATCGACCTCCAAAAATATCACTTCAGTGATAGTTTACCAATAACTATCACTGAAGTGATATTGATAAGAGCTTTTGAGGGGCCGCGGCCTGACTAAAGGCAGGCCTCGGCGATGCGGCGCTTGAGTTCGTCGATGCCCACGCCGGTCTGGGAGCTTGTGATGATTACGTTCTCAGCCGGGACGTTGAGCTGCTTTTTGATGGCTGCTGCCTGGCGGGCCTGTTGGGTGCGGCTGAGCTTGTCGGCCTTGGTGAGGCAGACGATAAAGTTGAACTCGTTGCCCTGCAGATAGTCGATCATGTCATGGTCGAGCTTACTGGGGTCGTGACGAATATCCACCAGCGACACGACCAGGTTAAAGCTGCGCTCCGAGTCGAAGAAGTCGCCGATAAGTTCTGCCCAGCGGTCACGCTCGGCCTTGGAACGACGGGCGAAACCGTAACCCGGCAGATCGACAAAGTGCACGTCATCGGCCTCAAAGAAGTTGATGTTGCTCGTCTTGCCCGGCGTACTCGAAACCTTGACCAGGTTCTTGCGGCCAAAAAGCTTGTTCATGATCGACGACTTGCCCACGTTGGAGCGGCCGACGAAGCTCACCTCGGGACAGGTGGACTCGGGAATCTGCGAAACCTTGCCATAGCTCGCAACGAACTTGGCAAGCTGGTAGTTAATGGAATCGGCCATGGACACTCCTTGGTCGTAGGATTTTACAAAACGGGCGTGCTATTGCGCGGCGGCAATACGACGGACGATGTCAAGCGTGATGCCGCTCGCGGTGCGAGCGTACTCATCCAGATCGAACTCGCGCTCGCAAAACGCGTCATATGCCTCGTCACAATTATCGCTGATAGCGCGCAGCACCAGGCAATCGACACCATTCTTGGCCGCGATGTGCGCAATTGCCGCGCCCTCCATCTCGACGCAATCGGCATGCGTGGCCTCAATCGCAGCGTTACGCATGGCGTCACCCGTAACAAAGCGGTCACCCGTGGCGATAGTGCCACACAGGAACTGCTTGGGGTCCATCTCCGCAGCCGCTACATCCAGCGATGCGTCCACAAACCCGTGCTCGGCAAGCACGACGGCGGCAACATCAGCCAACGCCGGCGTCGAGGCAAATTCCTCAAGCCCCGGCGCGGACTCGGCGATGAGTGCCGTATCGGTATCCAGATAGCGCAGGCACTTGCCTATAACCACGTCGTTAATATGGAGTTTAGGGTTTAGGCCGCCCGCAATGCCCGAAAACACAACGGCCTGCGGGGCGTATTTGCTGATGAGATGCTGCGTTGCGGCAGCGGCGTTCACGGTCCCCATGCCTGCCGTCGTGGCGACTACTGTCAGACCCGAAAGCCCACCGTTCACAACGGTCAAGCCCGCCTCCTGCGACTCATGCGTGCCACTCAGCTCTTCCTTAATCTGCGCAACCTCTTTTTCGAGTGCGCCTATGATCGCGATGGTTGCCATGCCATCCCCCAAATCCGTGCAAATTGCTTATCCACGGTATGGTACCAGCATTTTGGCTCAACCGTGTCAGCACCAAGCCGTTAGGCCAGTACAGCTCGGGTATCATAAAGGGGCAAAAATGGCTTGTTAGCCGATGGCCGACCTGAGCTCCGCACGGCGCTTTTTCATACCGGCCATAACGGCATTGCGCAGCTCGGGCATGCGCGCGGTATCCATCTGAGGTACGCCCTCAAGCTTATAGGGAATGCCCAGTTGCTCGTACTTGACGACACCCATCGTGTGATACGGCAGCATTTCCAGGCCCACCACGTTGTGCCATGGAGCGATGAGGCGACCGAGCTTCTCGCACTCCTCCACCGTGTCGGTAATGCCCGGCACCACCACGTGGCGGATAACGACCTTGATCTTGCGACGTGCAAGTTCATCGCCGAACGCCAAGATGCGTGCGGGATCGCAACCGGTCAGCTTTTTATGCTCGACCGGGTCGGCATGCTTAATATCGAGCAGTACCATGTCGGTCTCGTTGAGCACGGCATCGAACTTCTCGGGGTGGTTGGGGTCAAATGCATAGCCACAGCTATCTAGGCAGGTATGTACACGGCCATCGGGGTTGTTATGCATAGCACGAAACAGATCGGCCAAAAACTCGGGCTGCAGGAGCGGCTCGCCGCCGGACACCGTAATGCCACCGCTGCGATAGAACTCGTGGTTACTCTGGAACTCATCCATCAGGTGTTCGACGGTCACCATGGTGCCGCCGTTGACCGACCAGGTATCGGGATTGTGGCAATACGCGCAGCGCATGGGACAGCCCTGAACAAACACCACAAAGCGGATGCCGGGTCCGTCGACCGTTCCCATCGTCTCGATCGAATGCACGCGGCCAAGGGCAAACGCAGAGTCCTCGGGACGAGCGTCCACACCCTCAAGCGTCATTTCTGCCATTCGCGCTACCTTGCCTCTCCTTGGATGCAACCAATTAAAATGCCAGAGTCATTCTAGCCCATGCGTTTGCGTTTAAACGTCTCGGACTAGAACGGCACGTTTTAATCTATCCCCCATCACCATGGCTGGGGGCTACGTCGAGATGTCAGGCTGAAGAACGCTCGCCTGCGGCCTTTACGCCTTAAGCGTGAGCACCGCACCTAAGGCGGTCGGGCCGCAATGGCTCGAGATGACGCCGCCGACCTGAGTCCAGGTAACGTCCTTAAAGCCCAGATCATGCGCATAGACCTCCATGTCATCGCGCAGCTCCCGGGAAAGGCCCACCGAATACGCCAGGCCAATGTGCGAGTAGTCAATCTCGCCCTTCGCAACCATGTGGTCAATAAAGGCGCGGGCGCACTTGAGCATAGAGCCGCGGAACTTCTTGGTCGCCACGAACTTGCCGCCCGTCACCTCAATGCAGGGCTTAATCTTGAGCAGATGGGCGCCAAGGAATGCGACGTTGGACAAGCGACCGCCCGCCTTAAGAAAGGCAAGATCGGTAGGAACAAAGCCCAGCAGCACGCGGTCCATGACGGAATTCGTAAATGCAAAGATCTCGTCGACGGTGGCATCGGGGTGAGCCTCGATGTATTTGGCGGTCTCGACGACAACGAGCGACTGGCCTACCGAGACAAAGCGCGTGTCCATAGAGAACACGTAGTCGCGACCCTTGGCGGCGATCTTCGATGATTGATGCGAGCAGGTCGTGGCCTCGGAATACGCGAGATGCAGAATAGTCGCATCGGGCTGCTCAGCGTGAATGCGGTCGTACACGTGAGCAAAATCCGCAGGCGCGCAGCCGCTGGTCTTGGGCATCACGCCAAACTCGTTGCAGCGCGAATAAATCTCGAGCGGATCGATCGAGCCGTCCTCGACGGTCTCGTCACCAATCGTGACATGCATGGGCACGCGCACGATGCCGTAGCGCTCGCAGAGCTCCGGCGTCACATCCGACCCAGACTCAACCACGATTACGTACTTGCCCATTATTATCACGACCCATCTCGACATTGGCTTTTCAATACATGGCACGCGCCGCCGCACTGTTGCACAACGGCGTCCAAGCGCCAAAGAGACGCCGCCCCTTGCACACAACAAAGGACAGCGTCTCCCTGGAAAACTCCGTGCTTATCTAGGATTCCACACGGTTTATTAAGGAGGGTTACTTATTCCGCAAACGGTCGCTATATGCGGTAAGCGGTAGTTGGCCGCGACAACTGCGACACATTCCGTCCAGCAAATCCAATCGTGCTCCACGCACGGTTAATGCACGAGGCGGTAGAAATTCATCGATGCCGCACCCTCGGCGTGCAGCTCCATCGCCGGAACCGCCGGCGAATAGGTACGGCTCGTAAGTGCCGCCTCGCCGCCATTTGCAAAAATCTCGACCATCGTAGTGTCCGAAAGCACGCGCAGGTCGCGAAGCTCGCTGAGCTCGATCGACCTCTGGTCGCGCCCATAGCCTTCGTCACCCATGTCGAGGGTAAGCATCCCGTCTGCATAGCGCACAAAGACACCCTTGCGGATTTCGAGCTCGATCACCTGGGCGCCCTCACAGGA
Source organism: Collinsella sp. AM13-34 (assembly GCF_003473055.1). Lineage (NCBI taxonomy): Bacteria > Bacillati > Actinomycetota > Coriobacteriia > Coriobacteriales > Coriobacteriaceae > Collinsella > Collinsella sp. AM13-34. The sequence continues at coordinate 132,729 of NZ_QRLE01000003.1, forward strand.
AACCACAAGATCAAACAGGCGGCCCGGCTCCTCAACGGTTTCACCGCCTGTCGCGCAAACGCAGTCGCCGCGCATCCTCTCAATCTCGTGCACCGGCTGCTGACAGAGCTTACCATCGCGCATGCTCAGTTTTCTCGGCACCGTCAACGCGCACTGCCACCCGCGTGCCACCGTCGGGCTTTTTGCCGTCGCATCGGGGCAACCCGACCACCCGATCATCAAACGCCGACCCGCAGCATCCTCAAAAGACTGCGGTGCGTAGAAATCAAAGCCGGCATCGACCATCGGGGGCATGCCCTGCCCGGCGATCTTAAAACTCGGCGCCTCCCAATCGGCCTCGATGGGAAACCACACGCACTGGTGCGGATTGCGGTAACGCCATCCATCGGCGGACACACCCTGCGGACAGCAAACGAGAATAAGCTCACCATCGAGCTCAAACAGATCGGGGCACTCCCACATAAAGCCAAACTTCTCGCCCAACTCAATGCGCGTCGCATAGCTCCAGTCCTCTAGATTGCTCGAGGTATAGACAAGCACGCAGCCGCGGTCGTCTTTCGTACGAGCGCCCAGAACCATGTAGTAGATACCATCGTGTTCAAGGATTTTGGGATCACGCACGTGCGTACCGATATCGTCGGGGTAATCGACCGGCCCAACAGCTATGCGCTTCTCGCCCAATTCGTCGGGGTTCTCGGCAACCACATGAATCTGGTTTTGCTCACGGCCCGTCAACACGTAGTCGTAATCATCGCGGTCAAAATGCTTGACGTTGCCGGTATAGAAGTAGTGAATCTTGCCGTCGTGTACAAAGGCAGAACCAGAATACGCTCCGCTCGAATCCAAATCGGAATCGGGGAACAGCACAGGGCCGCGATTCTCGTACGTCACAAAATCCTTTGTTGTCAGATGATTCCAAAGCACTGGACCGCCATGCGCAGCATCGAATGGATCGTATTGGTGATAGATGTGATACGTATCACCGATCTGCACCAAACCGTTGGGGTCGTTGAGCCAGCCAAGCTCAGGCTCCACATGGAACAGGAGCCTATCGGGGTCGGACGCGATGCGACCCGCCGTCTCATCCTGTCCGGCACGCCACTGCTCATAGTCCGCGCGTGTCACCTTATTTTTTTGATTAAACATCGCCGTTGACTTTCTCGTCTATGGGGAAGGACGCTCGACTCACACGAGTCGAACGCCCTTCCCCAAATGGACTTATCCTCAGATTACGCTGAACGGCTCAACTAGAAGCTGACATCAAAGCCAGCACCAGCGCCCTCTTCATCAGTGGTCGGCACGCCCTTTGCCTTGTTGTAGGCAAAGATCAAGACGATCGGCACGATAAAGGCGATGAGATTGCCAGCCACATACCACACGAGCGTCTCGGGCGTGACGATGAGCAGGCCAAGCACGCCGGTCAGACCCTGACCGATGGCGCGCACCTCAAAGAGCTTCACGAAGGCACCGCCGCAGCCTGCACCGATGCATGCGCAGATGAACGGAATAATCGAGTAGCGCATGTTTGCAGCAAAGATTGCGGGCTCGGAGATACCGACCAGCGTCGGGATAAAGGACGACATGCAAATGTTGCGCTCTTTGGAATGCTTCTTGTGAATGAGGTACATGCCGATGGCGCCGCCGCCCTGGGCGATGATGGAAACCGACCAGATGGCCTGGATGTAGTTGAAGCCGGTCGTGGCAACGAGGTTGGCCTCGATACCCTGGATGAACTGATGCGTACCGGTAACGACGAGCGGCTGCAGGAACGCGGCGAAGACAAAGGCACCAAAGACGCCCATCCTGTTGTACAGGATATCGATTACGCCGGCGAGGACGTCACCGATCAGGTTGCCGAGCGGGCCGAACACGGTGAACAGGGCAACGTTAGCAAGAATCAGGGTAACGGTCGGGACAAAGACGAACGAAACGACCTCGGGGATGTACTTCTGGGCAATCTTCTCGACCTTGGCCATGAACCAGGCGGTCAGGATTGCGGGGAACACGCCGCCCTGGAAAGCAACCATGGGAATGGAGAGCGGACCAAAGTTCCAATACTCAGCACCCGTCGGGTCCATAACGAACGCGTTGCGGTTCATAAGGCTCGGATGAACCATGACGATGCCGACGAGGATACCTAGGATCGGGTTGCCGCCAAAACGCTTGACCGCGCTGTACATCACCAGGACAGGCAGGTAATCGAAGGTGGTAGCGATAATGGCAAAGAAGCTTGCGAGGTTCTTGAGGAACTCGCTGTGGTCGGCAAGGCTGCCCTCCATGCCAAAGAGGCCGTTGGCAACGATCAGCGACTTAAGGCCGATGATGATAGCAGCGCCGACGAAAGCGGGAATGATGGGGATAAAGATGTCCGAGAATACCTTGAGGACCGAGAAGAACTTGCCCTTCTTGTCCGCCTCGGCGCCCTTGACCTCGGAAGCACTGATCTCCTTAACGCCCGTCAGAGCCATAAACTCATCATAGACCTTGTTTACGGTACCGGTACCGAAGATGATCATGAGCTGGCCGCTGTTGTACAGCACGCCCTTGACGCCATCGATGTTCTCGAGCTCGGCCTTGTTGTACTTGCTCGTATCCTTGAGCACCAGACGCAGACGCGTAACGCAATGCGTGGCACCCTCGATGTTATCCAGACCGCCGACGTTATCGACGACTTGCTGAGACACTACTTTGTAGTCCATGTTCCTCTCCATTCCCTTACGAAATCATAAGACGTTTTGTGGCCATTACAGAGATGCGATCGTTGCATTTGCGCACTTGACCGTACCGTCGGTGACCGTCAGCGCCACACCCTGGCCCTGCTTATTGCAGAAGCGAGCGTTAAGCGCAACATCATCGACAAAGATGGTCGCGATATCGTCGTCAACGACCAGGCGCACATGATGAGTGCCCTCGCCCTTAAAGAACAACGGACGCTCGAGGCCCATGTTGTTGACCTGGAACCACGGATACTGGGGGGCCGCCGTAAACTCGAGCTTGCCCTCACGCAGGTTGGCGCGGAACTCATAGGCAAGACCGGACTCGGCGTCCTCGGCGAGCTTCACCGAGAAGCCGGCAGCGTCACCGGCGAGCTCGATGTCGGCGTCGAGCATATAGGTGGAACCGGCATCCGCAGCGAGCACCTGCTCGACCTTGCCCGACTCGCAGGAAAGCTCAAAGGCCTCGACTGCCTTAGCCTCGCCAAAGGCGCCAAGCATGCTGTCGGGGAGTTTGGTGCCAAGCGTTCCGTCGGCACGCTGAACGATCTCGAGGGGCATAAAGGTGCCACCCCACAGGTAAGAGCTGGGGTCGCCGCCCTCGTCACGCGTAGGAACCCAACCAAAGAGAACGCGGCGCTCGCCATCAAATGCGGTACGTGCGGCATAGTACGCGCGGCCATCGAAGGAATCGTCCGCAGGAGTAATCCAGGGACCGTTGATAGAGCGAGACATGCGGTAACGGGTCTTGTTGCCATCGCTGTACTCAGAGAACACCAGATACCACCAGTCGCCCATCTTAAAGAGATCAGGCATCTCAAACATGGTGTACAGGCCCGGATTCCACCAGTCGCCCTGGAACTCCCAGGTATCCAGGTCCTTGGAGGTGAACTTGACCAGACGACCGGTCATCAGACGCTTGTCCTCGCCCACACGCGTGCCGAGGATGAGCATGTACTCTTCGTTCTCCTCATCCCAAAGCACAAAGGGATCGCGCCAGTTGCGGTCATCGTAACCCTCCTGGGGCGGAAGCAGCGTCTCGGCGATGTTCTTCTCCCACTTGACGGCGTCGTCACTCGTTGCGTGAAGAAGAACCTGCTTCATCAAACGTGCGCGGACCTTATCGCGATTGCAACCAGTGTAGAGCGCATGGTACTTGTCGCCCACCTTAAACACCGTGCCGGCATAAACATACTGGTCGACTTCCTCGTCGCCGCCACGCTCAAGGCTCTCGCCAAAGTCTTTGTAATTGACGAAGTCCTTGGTCGTAGCGAGCGCCCAGCCAAACGGCTCTCCGAAAGGTCCGGGGTTACGCGTGTCACGCTGGTGATAGAGATAGAACGTGCCGTCCTCGCCGTACGGCATGATGTCGCCTACCCAAATTCCCTCAGGCTGGTAATACACCTTGTGCATCCGAGACTTCCTTTCCCGCAAGATACTAACTCGGTACAACTGCAAGATATGTCAATCGTTTTCATATGTCAAACGTTTTCACACCAATACGTCTTTTCGCAGTTCCAGTCGTCGGCAAACGGTTGACATATGCCGGCGAACGGTCATCAGAGGCGTTTGAGGAATTCTTTTGGCACGGGATGAACTACGCGGTTTTGCCCTCAATGAGTTCAACGGGGAGTTTGATATTCGATTCGGGCTTATCGCCGTTAATAAGAGCGATGATGGATTGCGCCGCGAGCTCTCCGATGCGATCGATATCTTGGCGTACGGTTGTTAAGTCAGGCATAAACGTCATGGTGCGGCGGGCACCATCCGCGCCCACGACCTTAATATCGTCCGGAGCGCTCAAGCCGCGTTGCTTCATCACGTTGAGACAGATGGCCGCCATCGTGTCGTCTCCCGCAAAGATGCCGTCAATATCGGGGTTCTCATCGAGGATCTTCGCGACGACCGCGCTCTTTTCGTCGTCGGACTTAACGAACTCGACCTCACGGACAAGCGCGGGCAAACCGGCCTGCTCCACAACATCGTGGTAGGCATCGGTACGCTTATTGGCAGGCATACGCATGCGGCTATTGTTGCGCAGGCACAAGATGCGCGAACACCCGTCATCGATCAGGCGACGCGTGGCAAGTTCGCCGATGCTATAGCTGTCGCTCGCAATCTGAACAGAGGCCTCGCCAAGGTCGCAGTCGATACCAACCAGACTCAAGCCCATCTCGGCATACGCCTCGGCACCGATATTGAGGGAGTTGACGATGACGCCGTCGACCATATTGCGGCGGAGCATGTCAATATAGGAACGCTCAAGATCGGGTCGATTGGCGCTGTTGCACAGCAACATCTTAAAACCGTTTTCCGCTAACGTGCGCTCGACCGCCTGCACAACCTGAGCATGGAACGGGCTGCTCACAAAGGGAACAATCATGCCGATAAGGTTCAGGCGACCGTTGAGCATGGCACGGGCGATATCGTTGGGCGTGTAATTGATGCGCTCCATCGCCGCATGGACTTTATCGCGGGTTTCCTGGCTAATGTAGCCGCGATTATTAAGCACGCGAGATACCGTAGTAGGCGAAACCCCCGCCACCGCTGCAACTTCCTTGATGCCAGGCTTAGCAGAATCCTTAGAACGAGCGCCCTCGCGAGCCATAGCACCCTCCCCTCATCAACATGTCATACGTTTACATACGAACAAAGCATACCCCAACAACAGTGGGAAGACGGTAACAGTACAAGTAAGTAAACGACTCATCCAAATAATTAGGAGAGTTCCGCCTAAAGGGTGGCTACACAGGACCCCCGCTGGGGCTGTTTGGGCTACCTCCCAAAACATTCCGCACTGATATTGTCTGTATTGAAGACGTCGA
>NZ_QRLE01000030.1:0-15709 GCF_003473055.1 Collinsella sp. AM13-34
TTCTAAAAAACACCTTGCCAAATAGGAGCGTCAGGACGCAAAGAGGCTCCGCCGCGCGAAGCGCGCAGCGGAGCCTCTTTGCATGTCCGAGGACGTTTTCAGAGCTTTGCCCTGCAGGGTCCCGAGGGGATATGTAAGCTATTCAGCCATCTGAGCCTGGACGGCGGTGATGGCCACGACACCCACGATGTCGTCGGCAGAGCAGCCGCGCGAAAGGTCGTTAACCGGCTTGGCGATGCCCTGCAGGATGGGGCCGTAAGCGTCGGCGCCGGCGAAGCGCTGGACCAGCTTGTAGCCGATGTTGCCGGCCTCGAGATCGGGGAACACAAGCACGTTGGCCTTGCCGGCAACGGAGGAGCCGGGGGCCTTGAGCTGGGCGACGGTGGGAACGATGGCGGCGTCGAGCTGCAGGTCGCCATCGATGGCGAGCTCGGGAGCCTTCTCCTTGCAGAACTTAACGGCCTCCTGGACCTTCTTGGCGACCTCGCCGCCGGCGGAGCCCATGGTGGAGTAGGAGAGCATGGCCACGTGCGGCTCGACGCTGCCCATAAAGGTGGACCAGGAGTGAGCGGAGGCGATGGCGATCTCGGATAGCTCGTCGGAGGACGGGTTGATGTTGAGGCCGCAGTCGGCGAAGATCAGCGTACCGTCGGTGCCGAACTGCGGGGTGTCGGTGCACATCACGAAGAAGGCCGAGACCAGCTTGGTACCCGGGGCGGTCTTAAGGATCTGCAGCGCGGGGCGCAGGGTGTCGGCGGTGGAGTGGCAGGCGCCGGAGACCAGGCCGTCGGCGTCACCCATCTTGACCATCATGGTGCCAAAGTAGGTGGCGTCCATCACCTGGGCGCGAGCCTGCTCGATGGTGACGCCCTTCTTGGCGCGGAGCTCGGCAAACTTCTGCGCGTACTCCTCGTGCTTCTCGGCATTGCGCGGATCGATGACGGTGGCGCCGGGAACGTTGATCTCGTCGGGGTTGCCCAGGATGACGATTTTTGCCAGGCCCTCCTCGATGATCTTGGTGGCCGCGACGATGGTGCGCGGATCCTCGCCCTCGGGCAGGACGATCGTCTTAAGGTCGGCCTTGGCGGCAGACTTCATACGGTTAAGGAAATCGCTCATGTTACTCCTTACAAGCGTTTCACTAAGCTCCAGGCGCCCGGCTGTTCACGAATAAACCCGCTGCTAGCGGGTTTACCTTTCAAATTTGTACGCCGCGGTGCTTGAGCTTTCCTTGTGTGGCAAGCTCATTATAGGACGCATTAGCGCTATAATCGCTCTGATAAATATGTCTCGAAGAATGTTCGAGAAAAGCCCAGCTAACGAGCCCGTGGCTTTTGACAAGGAGTATCGATGCAGATTACCTCAGGCCTGCCTGAAGGCTTTAACGCCGGCGCGTACGACATGATTGTCGTCGGTGCTGGATATGCCGGTGCCGTTTGCGCCCGCCGTCTTGCCGAGACCATCGGCTATCGTGTTGCCGTTTTGGAGCGCCGTAGCCACATTGCGGGCAATGCCTATGACTGCACTGACGAGGCCGGAATCCTGATCCACGAGTACGGTCCGCATATCTATCACACCTTTAACGAGCGCGTGCACAATTTCCTGTCGCGCTTTACCAAGTGGACGGATTATCAGCACAAGGTGCTCGCCAACATCAACGGCACCCTTATGCCCGTGCCCTTCAACCACGCGAGTCTCAAGCTCGCCTTTGGTGACGAGCGCGGCGAGGAGCTGTATCAGAAGCTCGTGGAGACCTTTGGCAAGGATGTCAAGGTGCCCATTATGGAGCTGCGTAAGAAGAACGACCCCGACTTGGCCGAGGTCGCTGATTACGTCTACGAGAACGTCTTTTTGCATTACACCATGAAGCAGTGGGGCCAGACGCCCGACCAGATCGATCCCTCGATCACCGGTCGCGTTCCCGTCTTTGTGGGCGACGATGACCGCTATTTCCCGCAGGCTCCCTTCCAGGGTATGCCGCAGGACGGCTACACGGCGCTGTTCGAGCATATGCTCGACCACGACCTGATCGACGTGTTCTGCGACGTGGACGCCCGCGATCTCTTTGAGATCGACGAGACCACCGTCAAGATCGGCGGCAAGGTCTACGGCGGCGAGATCGTCTATACCGGTCCGCTCGATGAGCTGTTCGACCTTGACCTGGGCGCTCTTCCGTACCGCACGCTCGATATGAAGTTCGAGACGCTTGATATGGACCAGTTCCAGCCCGTGGGCACCGTCAACTACACCACGAGCGAGGACTACACGCGTATCACCGAGTTCAAGAACATGACCGCTCAGGTTTTGCCCGGCAAGACCACCATCATGAAGGAGTACTCCAAGGCCTATACGCCCGGCTCGGGCGAGACGCCGTATTACGCCATTCTTGAGCCCGAGAACCGTGAGCTCTATGAGCGCTATCTTGAGCGCGTCCAGAACCTGACAAACTTCCACCCGGTGGGTCGTCTGGCCGAGTATCGTTACTACGATATGGATGCCGTGACCAATTCCGCCCTCGATCTTTCGGATGAGATTATCGCCTGCCATGCATAAAGTCATAACATTCGGTATTCCCTCGTATAACGCCGCTAAGGACATGGACCATTGCATTACCTCCATCTTGGAGGGGAGCAATTATGCCACCGATATCGAGATTATGGTGGTGGACGACGGCTCCAAGGATGAGACGGCCGCCAAGGCCGACGAGTGGGAGGCCCGTTATCCTGGAATCATCCGCGCGGTGCACCAGGAGAATGGCGGCCACGGTATTGCCGTCCTTTCGGGTCTGCGCGAGGCGCAGGGCACCTACTACAAGGTTGTCGACTCGGACGACTGGCTTGACGGCGCTGCCCTTTCGACCATGCTGTCGATTCTGCGCGGCTTTGAAGAGCGCGACCAGCGCGTTGACCTGTTTATCTCGAACTACGTGTACGAGAAGGTTTACGAGGGTACGCATACGGCTATTGGTTACAAGTTTGCCCTGCCTCGAAAAAAGATCTTTACCTGGGACCAGATCGGCCATTTCCGCCTGGACCAGAATCTGCTCATGCACAGCCTGTGCTATCGCACGGATGCGCTGCGCGAGTCCAACCTTCCCATGCCGCCGCACACGTTCTATGTGGACAACATCTACGCCTACGTGCCGCTGCCGCGTTGCAAGACCATGTACTACGCCGACATCGACCTCTATCGCTACTTTATCGGTCGCGAGGGCCAGAGTGTCAACGAGGCCACGATGGTCAAGCGTCTGGACCAGCAGTTCCGTGTTACGCGTATCATGATGGAGTCGTACCACCTGTACAGCGATGTCGAGTCGTCGCGTCTGCGTTCGTACATGATGGGCTACTTCACCATGATGATGGCGATCTGTTCAGTGCTCACCAAGCTTTCCGACGAGGATTGCGCCGACGAGCGCCTGAAGACGCTATGGAGCGATTTAAAGGCCTACGACGAGCGTATGTATCGTCGTGCACGTTACGGTGTGGTCGGCTTCTTCACTAACCTCCGCGGTCGTGCCGGAGACAAAACCACACTCGGCCTATACCGTCTTGCCTCAAAGATCTTCAAATTCAACTAGTACAGAAACGCTCGGGTAACGGGGACCCCTGGTCCTTAACTTGCTACTTCGGACAGTCCTGCGCAAGACGGAGGCGCCACTGGCGCCTCCTTTGCGTGCGGAACTCGTATCAAGTTAAGGACCAGGGGTCCTCTGCTATGTCTCGCTTTATGTCAGACAGCTGAATTTGAAGATCTTGGACGCGCGGTACACAGGGGCCTGGGCTGAAAAGATTTTGGTTGGTAGGTTGCCCGGTGGGTCTTGGTTATGTTTGTCGCGAGTTCCGCACGAGCCGAAGAGCACTTAATGTGCTCTTCGTGCGAGCCAGGACTGTAGAGCAGCAAACATAACCAAGCCCCACCGGGCAACCGGTCAGGTTAGGCTACTTCGCGGCGCCGGGGATGCCGTGGGAGGTTTTGGCGGTTTTTGCTCCGTTTACGATGGCGGTTTGCAAAGCCCTTACGGCGAGCATGCCCAGTAGGTCTAGGGGAACGGTGGCGCTTGTCTGAGCGTCTAGCTTGCCGCTGGCGAGGGTGTAGATGGTGTCGCCGTCGTTCGTGGTGTGCGTGGGACGGATGGCGTGTGCATAGGCGTCTGCGGCCATCTGGGAGACCTTGGTGGCCTGAGCCTTGGTGAGCTCAACGTTGGTGACGATGCAGCTGATGGTGGTGTTGGTGCGGTCGAGCGGCATTTGCATGGAGCCGGCGGCGGCAAAGGCTGCGAGCTCCATGTCGACGATCTGGTCGCTATCTGCTGCGGCGCGCATACCAGCGACCCATTCGCCGGTGAAGGGGTCGACGACATTGCCGCAGGCGTTGACCGAGACCACGGCACCCACCTTAACAGGGCCGAGTGCCACGGCGGCAGCGCCCAGGCCGGCCTTCATGCAGGTGGCGGGGCCCATGAGCTTGCCCACGGTGGCACCGGTGCCGGCACCTACATTGCCCTGCTCGAGCGTGGTGGGGGTGTTGTCGAGCGCCTCGCGCACGGCGGAGATGCCAGCCTCAATGTCGGGGCGTACGGCGGGGTCGCCAAAGGCGAGGTCGAAGATGCAGCTGGAGCACACGATGGGCACCTGCGTGGGGCCGACGGGAAGGCCGATGCCGCGGCTCTCAAGCTCGCGAGCGACGCCGCTTGCGGCCTCCAGGCCAAAGGCCGATCCGCCCGAAAGGCAGACAGCGTGGACCTTGTCGACGGTGTTCTCGGGTCGCAGCAGGTCGGTTTCGCGCGATGCCGGGGCACCGCCGCGAACGTCAACGCCGCCGGTGGCGCCCTCGGGTGCCACGATTACGGTGCAACCGGTGCCGGCCTCCTCGTTCGTGTGGTTTCCAAAGCAAAAGCCATCGACATCGCAAACGTCAATGGCCTCAAGCAGTGTATCCATGTTTTACTCCTATCGGTTTTCCGCTGGGCCTTATGCCCGGTCGGGATCCGTACGGTACGCCGAAATTGTAGGCGCTGGGGGATACCCAGCGCCAGATGCAATTACGATAGTTTTTGAATCGCGCGTGCGACGCGAGCGATGGGCAGGCCCACCACGTTGTAGAAGTCGCCCGAAATATCATGCACGAGCATGCGGCCGCCTGTGCCCTGGATGCCGTAGGCGCCGGCTTTGTCCATGGGCTCGCCTGAGGCGACGTAGCGCTCAATCTGCTCGTCGGTGAGCTCATAGAACGTCACGTCGGTCACATCGACAAACGACAGGCTCTCGGCGGCGTGCGGGGCTGTGGCGTCTCCGGCTCTAACGATGCAGACGCCGGTTGCGACCTGATGCGTGCGCCCGGAGAGCTCGTGGAGCATGGTACGGGCTTCGTCCTCGTTTGCCGGCTTACCCAAAATCTTGCCATCGAAGGTGACGATGGTGTCGGCCGCGATGGTCAGCTCACTGGGATCGGCGTGCTCGGCGGCAACGGCGGCAGCCTTAGCGCGAGCCAAGCGCTCGACAAGCGTAAGCGGGGCCTCGTTATCAAAAGGAGTCTCGTCGATGTCAGCGGGAATGACGCGGATGTCGTAGCCCGCTTCGCGCATCAACTCGATGCGGCGCGGTGATTGCGAAGCCAAAATCATAGCTGAATGCCCTCGGCAACCTTCTCGACAGCCTTGTCTCCAGCGAGCGTACGCAGCAGCTCAAGCGCAAAGGGGAGTGACTGGGCCATGCCGCTGGCGGTGATGATGTTGCCGTCGTGCGTGGCCTTGTCGCCGGTATAGGCGCCCTCGGGGAAGCTCTTCTCAAAGCCGGGGAAGCACGTGGCGTGGCGTCCCTCGAGCAGGTCGAGCTCGCCCAGGATAAACGGGGCGGCGCAGATGGCGGCAACGTGCTTGGTCGCGGCGAAATCGCAGACCACGTCGCAGACGCGCTGGTCGGCGCGCAGGTTGGTGGCACCGGGCAGGCCGCCGGGCAGCACGACGCAGTCGTACTCGTCAAAATTGATCTCATCAAAGAGCGCATCGCAGGTCACGGGGATCTGCAGCGAGCTTACGACCTCGCGCGTGGGCATGATCGAGACAAGCGTGGCGCGCACGCCGCCGCGACGCATGACATCGACCATGGTCAGGCATTCAATAGTTTCAAAGCCATCGGCGGCGAGAACGGCAACGCTGGGCATGAGGGTTCCTTTCATAGGCGGCATACAATTAGCCGTCTTATACCCCGAAGACCTCCGCTTGCCACGCTCGATTTCCCAATGTTTAAAATAGCCCCGTCCGAATTAGCTACCCCCACCCATCCTCAACAATCTCAATCTGTAACATCCATCGACCAAAACTAGCCCCAACTGTTACAGATCGAGACAGTCCCCAACAGCACCGCCCCGTTCGGGGAACGACCGCCACAGGTACGGCGGGCAGAGGCTCACTTTTTTCCTCGGTTTTTCTTGACGGAATCTCACCTGTTGTAGTACATTGTCCCAGTCTAAAAACGCGTGGACTTTTCTGGGCGCTAGCCACCTTTTTGCCACGCAACCGAGCAGTCGGTTGCGTGGCTTTTTTCGTCTTGGCAGCAGGTGCCACATGCACCGCCAGAAGACCGCACGAGCCCACCTTCCGACTGCAGGGAACAGACGCACGAGACGTGCGTCTGCAAGACAGCAGACGGAGGGGAGCCTAATGGCAGGAACAAACACAATCAAGCAACAGGCCGCCGGGGCGGGAGCCACGGGCGCGGGACAGGCCAAGGCGGCGCTCCAGGTCTTTGCGGGCGGCGCCTGCTACGGCGCGATGGCCACGACCTACAAGCTCGCCTACGCCGCGGGCTTCACCTCGGCACAGGTGGTGGCGAGCCAAGCGTGGCTCGGCTGCCTCTTCTTCGCCCTCGCCACGCTCGCAGGGCACGCACTCGGGCACCGCTGGCAGCGCGTGGGCTGGAAGCTCGCCCTTAAGCTCATGGGCCTGGGAGCCCTCACCTGCCTCACCTCAATCCTCTACTGCTACGCCATGAGCGTGCTGCCCGCCCCGGTGGCGCTCACGCTCCTCTTCCAGTTCACGTGGCTGGGGCTCGTGTGGCAGACCGTCATGACGCGCCGGCCGCCGAGGCCCCTCCAAGTGGCCTCCGCCCTGGCCATCGTCTTCGGGACGGTGTTCGCGAGCGGCGTTTACAAGACCGGCATCACCGGGTACGACCCCGTGGCCCTGCTCTGCGCGCTGGGGGCGGCCGTGTCCTGCTCCCTCTTTGTCACCCTCTCCGGCAAGGTCGAGGCCCCCTGCTCGTCCGAGCAGCGCGGCGTCATCGTGTGCGCGGGCTCCGTGGTCATGTCGCTCACGGTGTGCCCGGACTACGTCGTCTCGGGCGTCCTCGCCCAGGGCATCCTGCCCTTTGCCGTCATCGCCGGCTTCTTTGGCATGCTCTGCCCGGTCTTGCTCTTCGGCATGGGCTCTCCGCACCTGCCCGCGGGTCTCTCCACTGTCATGGCCGCCGCGGAACTCCCCGCCGGCCTGCTCATCGCCATGATCGTCCTCGGCGAGCCGCTCGGCGTCGTCGAGTGGCTGGGCGTCGCCATCATCCTCGCCGGCGTGTGCCTGGCACAGGTCCCCTCCCTGCTTGGAGGCCGGGAGGCACGTCGCGCCGCCGCAGGACAAGCCGTCAGCTAGTCACCCCTTCACGGGCGGCCCGCGCGCATCAGGGAAAGGGCCACGGGCCCGGCGCGTGAGGTCGCAAGGACGTTATAAAGCGTCCCCGCAGAGGTGGGGGCGCCAGAGAGAAGGAGGCACCATGCCATTTCCAAAAGGGTTCCTTTGGGGAGGAGCCACCGCTGCTAACCAATGCGAGGGAGGTTATGACGAGGGCGGCCGCGGCCTTGCCAATGTCGACGTCATCCCACACGGGTCGGAGCGCAACGACGTAAGTCGCGGCCTGAGGCGCATGCTCGACTTTGAGCCCGGGTACTACTACCCGGCCCAGACGGGCATCGACTTCTACCACCACTACCGCGAGGACATAGCCCTCTTCGCGGAGATGGGCTTTAAGGTCTTTCGCCTCTCCATCGCCTGGAGCCGCATCTTCCCCAATGGCGACGAGGAGGAGCCCAACGAGGCCGGGCTCGCCTTCTACGAGGACGTGTTCCGCTGCTGCCGCGAGCACAGGATCGAGCCCCTCGTGACCATCACGCACTTCGACTGCCCCATCCACCTCGTCAAGAAGTACGGCGCCTGGCGAAACCGCGCCCTCATCGAGCTCTACAAGCGGCTCGTGAAGGTGCTCTTCAACCGCTACCGCGGCCTCGTGCATTGGTGGATCACGTTCAACGAGATGAACATGATCTTGCACCGTCCCTTCATGGGTGCCGGCATCGTCCTCGAGCCCGGGGAGAATGCCCGCGAGGCCGAGTACCGCGCCGCGCACAACGAGCTCGTGGCGAGCGCCTGGGCCACCAAGATCGCCCACGAGGTCGACCCGGAGAACAAGGTTGGCTGCATGCTCGCCGCGGGAAGCTACTACCCCTACTCCTGTCGTCCCGAGGACGTCCGTGCAGCGCAGGTCAAGAACCAGGAGGACCTCTTCTTCGTGGACGTGCAGGCACGCGGGCACTACCCCGGCTACGCGCTCAAGATGCTCGAGCGCGAGGGCATCGACGTGGGCATGACCGCCGAGGACGAGCGCATCCTTGCGGAGAACACCGTCGACTTCATCTCGTTTAGCTACTACTCCTCGCGCTGTACCGCGGGCGACCCCGATTCCGTGGGCGGCGTCGCCGAGGGCAACGCCTTCGCCGGCGTGGAGAACCCCTACGTGCGCACGAGCGACTGGGGCTGGGTCATCGACCCGCTGGGGTTCCGCATCACGATCAACGACCTCTGGGACCGCTACCAGAAGCCGCTCTTTGTGGTGGAGAACGGCCTCGGCGCCTATGACGAGGTGCTTCCCGACGGCACGATCGAGGATGACTACCGCATCGCCTACCTGCGCGAGCACATCGAGGCCATGCGCGACGCTATCGAGCAGGACGGCGTCGAGATGCTCGGCTACACCACCTGGGGGCCGATCGACCTCGTGAGCGCGGGCTCCGGCGAGATGGAGAAGCGCTACGGCTTCATCTACGTGGACCGCGACAACCTGGGCAACGGCACGCTCGAGCGCAGGCGCAAGAAGAGCTTCTACTGGTATCAACAGGCCATCGCCACCAACGGAGGCGACCTGGGCTAACCACCCGGGCAATATCACTAAGGAGAAAATAATGGCAGAAAAATACGACGACCTGGCCAGATCCATACTCGAGAACGTAGGCGGCGCCGAGAACGTCGCCAGCGTCGCGCACTGCATCACGCGCGTGCGCTTCAAACTCAAGGACGAGTCCCGCGCCAACACGGCCAAGATCGAGGCCCTCAAGGGCGTCATCCAGGTCATCCAGGCCAACGGCCAGTACCAGGTGGTCGTGGGCAACATCGTCGAGGACGTCTACGACGCGGTCCTGGAGGCCGGCAACTTCTCGGGCGGCGCAAGCGCCGACGACGAGCCCCAGGGCGATAAGACCGTTGCCTCCGTCATCATCGACCTCATCTCTGGCATCTTCCAGCCCATCCTGGGACCGCTTGCCGCCGCAGGCATCATGAAGGGACTGCTTGCCCTCATCACCTACTTCGTCCCGGCCTTTGCAAACGACGGCCTCTACACGCTGCTCTACACCGTGGCTGACGGCTTCTTCTACTTCCTTCCCGTCGCCCTGGCGTTCAGTGCCGCGCGCAAGTTCCGCATGAACGAGTTCACCGGCGTGGCAATCGGCGTGGCGCTCCTCTACCCGACGATGGTCGCCCTGACCTCGGGCGAGGCGCTCGGCAGCATCGACCTCGGCGTGGCCGGCACGTTCTCGTGGTACGCCACCGCCCTCGGGCTCCCCATCATCATGCCCGTGTCCGGCTACGTGAGCTCGGTGATCCCCGTCCTTCTCATGGTGTGGTTCGGCTCTATCCTTGAGCGCTGGCTCAAGAGTTGGATGCCGGCTGCGCTCAAGATGTTCCTTGTCCCGCTCGCCACGATGACGGTCTCCATCGTCTTGGGCTACCTCATCATCGGCCCGGTGGCCACCCTCATCACCAACCTGCTGAGCGCGGCGTTCTCGTTCATCTTCCAGCTCCCCGTGGTTGGTTCCGTCCTGGGCAGCGCCCTAGTCGGCGGACTGTGGATGTGCCTCGTCATCTTCGGCTTCCACTGGAGCCTCATCCCCATCTCCATCATGAACCTGAACACCCTCGGCCACGATGGCGTGCTCGCCGCCACCATCGGCCACGGGTTCGCACTCGGAGCGGTCATCTTTGCCATGTACCTCAGAAACAAGGATGAGCGCTTCCGCGGCATCGCCCTTCCCGCGATGATCTCCGCCTTCTTCTTCGGCGTCACCGAGCCGGGCATCTACGGCATCGCCCTCCCCAACAAGCGCGCGTTCGTCGTGGCATGCCTGAGCTCCGCCGTGGGCGGCGCTATCGTGGGAATGACTGGCGCTCTCATGTACATCTCGGGCGGCCTCGGCGTCTTCAACCTGCTCAACTTCATCGACGGGACCCCTGGTGGCGCCGGGATCTCCCACATGATCTTCGCGATCATCGCCTCGCTCATCTCCGCCGTCCTGGCCTTTGTTATCGAGTTCATCACCTACCGACCCAACGACGAGGAGGAAGGCGCCCACTAGCTTGCGCCCTCCTCAATCAGCTCTATGTAATTGAGTAGCAGTTGAGGTGGGTGAGGGCCGAGGGCGATCAAGGTGGCCGCCCTCGGCCCGGGACAACCTGCCAGAAGGCGTTTAGCTTTCTCGGGCGGCGCTGAAATGAACTGCGCCCCGAAACTTAGACGGGTCAATTAGCGGCCTATGCCGCACATGGGGACTGATTCCGGAACTCCTCCGGGGTCAGTCCCTTTTGCTTAACCTGCCTCCTCTTGTTCCAGTGAACGGTGTGGGCGTGGAGGTCCCGCTTGAACTCCTCGAAGCTCCGCCACGTCCGGTTCCTGTAGAACTCGTCCTTCAGGCGCCCGGGCAGCAGCTCCGTCGCATGAGCTTGCCCTCGCACGCCGCCGGCCCCGGCCGGGTCCGGGCGCCCTTCGGCCTTCGGTGCGCCCGTATCCCCTGTCGCAAAACTCTGCTGCAAGAGTCCTCAGCGTGGCGTCGTGTCCGACTTTCCCGTCCATAAAGAAGCTCCCCATTTCTAATGTCCAAGAAATGAGGGGGCGGTTCAATTTCGGGACGGGGATTAAATAATCATTCAGAACAAATTTTTTTATCCCCGTCCCAGAAAAATCATCGGGCGTGGTCTTGGGCAAACGGTCTAGTTACGCTTGAGGTGGACGACGGTTTCGCAGTGGAAGGTTTGCGGGAATAGGTCGACCGGCGTGATCTTGATGGGAGAGAAGGTGCCCTCCTCGACAAAGCGCTTGAGGTCGCGTGCCAGGGTGGCAGGGTCACAGCTCACGTAGGCGACATCGCGGGCACTCGTGCTCGCGATGAGGTCGATGGCCTCGGGCGCCAAGCCTGCGCGCGGCGGATCGACTACCAGGACATCGGCGTCCTGGTCGGGGAACTCGCGCACCGCGTCGCCGCCGATGACGTCGACGTTATCGAGCTTGTTGATCTCCAGGTTACGGCGTAAATCGCGCACGGCCGGGCCATAGGCTTCGACAGCGGCGACAAAATCGCAGCGGCGGGCGAGCGGTAGGGTAAAGGTGCCAGCACCGCAGTACAGGTCCACGGCTAGCTCGTCTTCCTGCGGGTCGAGGGCGTCCATAACGAGCTCAATCAAAATCTCGGCGCCCTTGGTATTGACCTGGAAAAACGACGGGGCAGATAAGCGCATCTGGCCTTCGGCGATGTTCTCGGTCCACGAGCCCTCGCCGGCGAGCATCTCGACTTTGGAGACACGTCGGGCTTTCTTTTCGCCCTTGCTCATCACACGCACGATACTCGTGGGATGAGCGGCGTCCGCCAGCACGCGCGAGACCTGTGAGCGCGGAAAAGAGCCCGTGGGCGTCCAGAGTGCGACCTCGAGTGCCTTGGTGCGGCGCGATGCGCGAATGCCCACGCGTTCGAGGCCCAGGTCGTGGCTGCCGCTTAGATAGTTGAGCGCGCCGACGACCGATTTGAGCGCCTTGGGAAAACGCTTATCGAACAGCGGGCACGCATCGACGGTCACTATTTTGCTGGGGTCGACACCGTGCATGCCAAGGCGCACGCGACCGTTGACGACGGTCGGTTCGAGCTCGATTTTATTGCGGTAGCCCCAGTCGTCCTTGGTATGGCGGATGGGCTGTACCAACTCATCGACCTGCTCGGGAGCGAACTTGCCGATGCGCTCGAGCGTGGAGCGCAGATTTTGCTCCTTGGCGGCGAGCTGTGCCGTGCGTGAGAGATTGCCCCACGAGCAGCCGCCGCAGATGCCAACGAAGGGGCAGGGAGGCTGGATGCGATCGGGGCTTGGCTCCAGAATCTCGGTGGTGCGGGCGCGCATGAACGACTTGCCGTCCTGTACGACCTCGGCCTCGACGGTGTCGCCTGCCACGGCGCCCTGCACAAAGACGGCCTTGCCGTTGTCGGCGTGCGCCAGCCCGTCGGCGCCGTAGGTCATCGATTCTATAGTGAGCTTCATATCCCTGCCTGTCATTCGCGTTGTTGTCCGCACCATGGTAGCAGGGAAAAGCGCCCCACATCCGAGGCTTTCCTCAAATGCGGGGCGCTTCTACAAACTGCTTCTACAAACGACTATTTCGTTTTGCCGGTAATGAGTGTCTTAAGACCCAGGCCGATCAGGCCCAGGCCCATGCGCACGCGACCGGGGCGATGGCGCTCGATGGCCTTGGTCTTGCCGGCGGGCTTCTTGCGACGGGCACTCGTCTCGGGTGCGGGCTTGGTGACCTGCGGCTCGGGCTGAGGTGCAGGTGCAGGCTCGGGCTCAATGACGGTCGCCTGGACCTCTTGGACCTTGGGTGCTACCGGCTGCGGCTCGGGCTCGGGGGCGGGTTTTGCCTCAATGACGGGCTCGGGCGCGGCCTCGGCGTTGTGATAGGCACGCTCCAGCAGGGCTTCCTGTGAGTTGAAGGGCTTCTCACCCTCTGCGCGCTCCACGGGGACCCAGGTGCCGTCGCTCGTGAGGCTGCGGGCCTTCACGTTGTCGCGCAGCTGCATACTCATGTATTCGTGCACCAGGGCGCGGCAGGTGGGGTCGAGCACGGGGAAGGCGATTTCCACGCGGTGCTCGGTGTTGCGCGTCATCATGTCGGCCGAGCTCAGATAGATCATGTCCGAGTCCACGCCAAAGGCGTAAACGCGCGCATGCTCCAAAAAGCGTCCGACGATAGAACGGACATGCACGTTCTCGGTCTTGCCCGGAACGCCGGGCTTGAGGCATGAGATGCCGCGGATGATCATGTCCACGCGGACTCCTGCACACGATGCCTCGGCGATCTTGTCGATGACCTCGCGGTCGGTGAGCGAGTTGAGCTTAAAGAACACACGGGCGGGCTCGCCAGCGAGGGCGCGCTGGATCTCGCGATCCAGGCCGCGCATGATGAGCGGCTTGAGGCCCACGGGCGCCACGCCCAGGAAGCGGTAATCGCCGCGCAGGTTGCCCAGCGACAGGTTGCGGAAGAACAAGTTGGCGTCCTCGCCGATGCCGGGGTGGGCGGTCATGAGCATAAAGTCGCTGTAGAGCTTGGCCGTCTTCTCGTTAAAGTTGCCGGTGCCCAACAGCGTCAGGCGTGTAAGCGCCATGCCCTCGCGATAGGTGAGCTGGCAGATCTTGGAGTGGCACTTAAAGCCCTCGGAGCCGTAGATGACGGTGCAGCCGGCCTCTTCCAGGCGCTCGGCCCACTCGATGTTGTTCTGCTCGTCAAAGCGCGCGCGGAGCTCCATGAGCACCGTGACCTCTTTGCCGTTCTCGGCGGCATCGATCAGTGACTCGCACAGGCGGCTCTGCTTGGCCACGCGGTAGAGCGTGATGCGCAGTGAGATGCACTCGGGGTCGTAGGCGGCCTCGTGCACCAGATCCAGGAAGGGGTTCATGGCCTCATAGGGATAAAAGAGCAGCTTGTCGTGCTGAAGTACCTGCTCGCGGATGGAGCGGGTCATATCGATGGTGGGGTTGGGCTGCGGCTTAAACGGTGTAAAGAGCAGCTCGTTGCGCAGGTGCTCGGGAATCTTGCCCTCAATGCCAAAGACGTAGCCTAGGTCGAGCGGGATATCGCAGGTAAAGACAGAGCGGTGCGAAAGCTCGAGCGCCTTGCGGATGGTCTTGAGCGTCGCCTTCTCGAGCGACCCCGAGACCGCGAGCACCACCGGCTGCAGGCGCAAGCGTTTCTTGAGGATGCGCTTCATGTGCTGACGGTAATCCTCTTCCTCCTCGACGCCCTCGCCGTCCGGGTCGATGTCGGCGTTGCGGGTGACGCGGATGAGCGCGCGGTCGAGCGGCTTATAGGAGCCAAAGCAGCTGTCCAGGCAGGCGAGGATGACGTCCTCGAGCAAGATGTAGGAGTAGGTGCCGGTGGGCGAGGGGATCTCGACCACGCGGTTCATCGAGGTGGGAATCTCGATAAGGCCCAGCAGACTCTCCTCGTCGGTGACGCCGTCCAGGCCGCAGGCCAGGTAGAGTGCGCCGTTGCGCAGGTTGGGGAAGGGGTGGCGCGGGTCAATCACCAGCGGTGAGATGACCGGCGACACGTAGGCCTGGAAGTAACGGGTTACAAAGGTGCGCTCCTCGGGCGTAAGCGAATCGATGCGGGCGCGGTGAACGCCCAGGGTGTCGAGCTTGCCCTCGATGCTCTTAAAGATGGACTCCCATCGGGTAAGGAGCCCGGGCATTTCGGCCATGACAGCATCGACTTGTTCGGAGGCGGTCATATTGCTCTTGTTGTCGACAGGCTGTTTTTTGAGCTCTGCCAGATCGGACAGGCCGCCCACGCGCACCATGAGAAACTCATCGAGGTTAGACTCGAAAATCGACACGAACTTTAGCCGCTCGAACAGCGGAACGGTCTCGTCGAAGGCTTCGTCAAGCACACGGTTGTCAAAGCGCAGCCAGCTGAGCTCTCGGTTCTGCGTGTACGAGAAGTCGCGCGGCGGCTTACGCAGCTTTGCAGCGGCTTGCTTTTTTTCGATTTTGCTCGGCATATGCATCTGTCCGTTCAGTCCCCGTGGGGGACGGTTGCCTAACACTATTCACTATTGTCTCAATTTAGTCGGCCTATGGCACGGACGTATCGCGTGAACGGTATCTTTACCTACTTCTTACGCTGACAAGCCATAGAGCTGACGCCCTTCGCGTTGTGAAAAACGGTCTATATCCTCACTCAACTGGTGAGTATGTGTGAATAAGAATGATAGGTAGCTGAATATCATCGAATACAGACAGAAACACGAACAAGCGTCATTTATATACATAAAACCGTTTTAGATATGCAATTCTTAATCGAAAGATTGGAGTTGTAATTGCGAATGATTTTTAAGAAAAAAGAGCATTTACCTTAGAAAAGCTACTTTAGAACGCCGAAGTGCATTATGGGAGAATCATATTCGATATACCGTTCATCGAACTTTGTTGACCGTTCGGGGGCGAGGTGGAATTGCGGTTGGAATTTGGATATAACTAGAGCTGTCAGCAAGCAGCACCCGTTACGGAAGGGTGCTGAGAGATTCGGCCGAAAGGCCCGAAAGAAAGGTAGGAGGCCATGACGAAAGGTCTGCA
>NZ_QRLE01000031.1:0-14096 GCF_003473055.1 Collinsella sp. AM13-34
CCTATTTGCTCAATGTGTTCGGCTGAGATCGGAAATCAACCGATTCGGCAAAGGGGCACGCACGAGCCCTACTCCTCGCGGTCGAACTCTTCGTCGGCACCGAGCACGCGACCGCTGTAATTGACGTGGTTGGTCACGGCTTCCATATCGCCGGTCTCGATAAAGCGGGCGACCGTGCACTCGTAATCGACCAGCGCGCGGTCAAAGACCTCGGGGAAACTCTCGGTCGAGACTTCATCAGTAAAGGGGTTCTTCCATGCCAAGTGGCCCAGGTTGCCGGTACGCTCGGGCAGCTCGGTCGTCACGCGGTGCGCAAGGCCGTCGAGCAGCGAATAATCGTGCACCAAGCCCTCGAGCAGGGCAATCGCGCGCGTCTTGGCCGAACCGGCCGGCTCGATAGTACGGTAGAGCAGCTGCATGTCGGCTACGGCGCCGGCGTACTCCCCCGCCGGGATGTCGATACCGTACACGCGCCCGGCGACGTAGCTCATCAGCACGCCGGCAACGCGATTGATGCGGTCGGTAGTGACGATCTCGCCCGCCGGCGGATAATCCTCGACCGTGGCCCCGTCACGTTTAAGCTGCAGCATCAGCACGTCCAGGTCGCTTTCGAGCACGGCGTGAACTTGACTGCCCGAAGCCTCGAGCTCGGGGTCGGACTCAACAATGCCAAACTGCTGCTCGTAGACAAAGGGATGGGCATTGCGGTCGAGCACATAGTGCGACAGCAGGCCCAGCGCAAACGCGCGACCCAGATTGGCATCGCGCGGCTGCAGGTGCGACACGCCATCGCGCAGGCACGAGAACTGGCGCGACATGCGCGAGCGGTGCATGACCTGAGCAAGCGACGTACAGTCGGAAATGCGCGGCGTGAGCATGTGGAAGAAAAACGGGTCGGGACCTTGGTTTCCCAGGATAAAGGCGATGCGCTCCTCGTCGGACGTAATAACGCCCTGAGGAAGACGGTCGATGCTTTCCTCGCCAAACAGATGATGCGTAATGAGCGCGGGCATATTGTTCCTTTCGATTTCATTCGATGTCACCCATTATGCCCACCGCACGGTCACGCCAAACCTGCAGTGGCAAACGATGGCATGCGGACCGCCTACGCAAGCCCCAAGTGCGCCTTAACCTCGGCAGCGCGACGACGGGACACCGGCACCGTCGAGCTCACGCGGTCGAGCCTGAGCTCCATCAACCCCGTGGAGCCAATCTCAACATTGTGCACGTCTTCCAAATTGACCAGATAGCTGCGATGGACGCGGATAAAGCCCTCGGAGGCCAAGCGACGCTCGAGCGAAGAGATCGACTCATTGATCAGGTATGTTCCCTCGGCGCAGACGGCGTTGCAAAAATCGGCACGCGCCTCAAAGTAGCAGACATCCGCCACGGGGATGAACACCTTTTTACCCCCGCGGTCCACCGTCAGGCGAAGGGGCTGGCGCGGGGTATGGACAGCGCGACGAACACCCAGGGCGGTTTCGATCTTGTCGAGCGCCTTCGACAGGCGCGCGTCCTCGACCGGCTTGACGACATAGTCGACAGCATCGAGGTTATACGCGTCGGCCGCGAACTCTGCAAACGCCGTCACAAACACCACCACCGGCGGCGTCTTTAGGTTTTGCAGGGTCTCGGCTAGCTCAATTCCCGAGCGCCCGGGCATCGTGATGTCCAAAAACAGCACGTCGGGCTTGTTCGACAGAATCGACTCCACAGCCTCGGTGACATTGCCCGCCTCGGCAATCTGGCCCACACGTGCATCCTTTTCCAACAGATAGCGTAGCTCGGCCCTAATAGGAGGCTCGTCATCAACCACCAAGATGTTCCAGTCTTCGGACATATGCGCTTCCCCTCTTTTTCTCTCAATCCAACCGCGTGCTACACCGTCAGCGGCGCCGGCTCATGCGGCTCGCCGTTCAACTCAACGATGACCTGCGTTCCCACACCCTCCTGGGACTTCACGCGCATGCCAGAATCTTCCCCGTAAAAGAAATGGATGCGCTGAAGCACGTTGAAGAGTGCCAGGCCGCAGCCTCGCTTGATGGAGCCGTCGGCGGTAATGCTCTCGGGCTCCTCTCGACGATGCTGCTCAAACAGGTGCGCGCAGACTTCTTCGCTCATGCCGATGCCGTCATCTTCGACGATGATCTCCAAGCCGTCATCGGTCTCGAAAGCCCTAACATGAATAGTAAGCGGCTCGGTCTCGCGCTGCGCATGCTTGATGCAGTTTTCGAGCAGCGGCTGCAAGATAAACGGCGGTACCAGGCTGTCGCGCACCTCAAAGTCGATGTCGACCGAGACGCGCAGACGGCCATCGCCATACCGGGCCTGCATAAGATTGATATAACGAGTGCCCTGTTCCACCTCGTGCTCGAGCGTGGTGAGGGTATCGGAGTCAGAAAGCGTCTGACGATAGTAATTGGAAAAATCGATGAGCAGCGATCGTGCCTTGTCGGGCTCGGTTCGAACGAGCGACACGATCGTGCTGATGGTATTGAAGAGAAAATGCGGGTCGACCTGCGACTGCAGGGCGCGAAGCTCAACGCGGGCCGTGAGCTCGTCCTGACGCTCGAGCTCAAAGCTGGCGAGCTGCGTGGAAATGAGATCGGCAAAGCCCGAGGCTAACGCCGTCTGGCGCATATCGATGCTGCTCAGACGGGGGTAATACAGCTCGAGCGTGCCCACGCAATGCCCGCGCACGGTCAGTGGCGCGACAATGCCGGCGCGCAGACGGGGAAAAAAGCCGCCCGTCTCATTGGAGGCGTCGCGCGAAAATACGCTCTGTTCGCCGGACTCGATCACGTTGAGCGTGGTCTTGAGCACGACCGGGGTGCCGGCAGGGCACCTTGCCGAGTCCTCGCCCCAGCTTGCCAACACCTGTTTGCCATCGGTAAAGCAGATGGCAGAGGCGATGGTCTCGGACAGGATGATCTTAGAGGCGCCCTGGGCCGCTTCGGGCGTAAGGCCGCGCGACGTGTAGGCGAATATTTTTGATGCGATGGCGAGCGTACGGTCGGTTGCGCTCGATGTGAGGTCGTCGGGGACCACAAAGACATACGAGAAAAAGAAGCACAGCATGACCAGGCCGGCAATAACGACAACGCCCGGAACGGGATTGGGATTATCGGTTAAATCCCAGATAAGCAACAGGATAAGCGCCGGAACGACAACACCGAGCAGGATGGCCTGGACCACATGCTGGGCCGTACGAAAGACCTTGGTAGAGTTGTAGCTCTTGCCCAGAATCAGCCTGTTTAAATCCACCGTCATCCCCTCTTGTCCGTAGCACCCATAGCAATAAAGAGGGCCGCAAGCGACCCTCTCCATTGCATTATGCAATCAAAAAATGTGTTTTACATCCAGCCATCGACAAACGGTATCTTAGGCGCTGTATTTGTTGGCCTCGCCAAAGGTGCCAGCCTCGACGATCCAGCCGTCCTTCATGATGACGTCCATGTTGTCGGTGTTGAGCACGTGGATGTCGGCGGCGACGTCACCGTTGACGACCAGCAGGTCGGCGCACTTGCCAGCCTCGATGGAACCGGTCTCGTCCTCGATGTGGCACATCTTGGCACCGTTGAGGGTAGCGCAGGTGATGGTCTCGACCGGGGTGAAGCCGATCTTGTCGACGAACTCGTACATCTCCTCGATGGAGCAGGTGCCGTACGGGGTGACGAAGGAGAAGGAGTCGGAGCCGATCGTCATGACGACGCCGCGCTTCTTGGCCTCGCGCAGACAGTCGTAGTTGCGCTGGAGCTCCTTCTCGACCAGGGTACCCTCGTACTTGTCGTGCAGCTCGGGGACGTAGACGGGCGGATAGGTGGCGTACCAGGTGGGCAGGAAGGCGATCGTCGGGGTGAAGAAGGTACCCTGCTCGGCCATGAGGTCCATGGTGCGCTCATCGATATCGAAACCGTGGATCAGCTGCTCGCAGCCAAAGCGGACGGAATCGTAGGCAGCGGCGTGGTTGTTGTAGCAGTGGCTCCACACGGGGATGCCGACCAACTTGGCCTCTTCGATCACGGCCTGGATCTCCTCGGAGCAGTAGTGCTGGTCGCGACCGGAGTCCCAGCGCCAGATGCCGCCACCGGTAGCCCAGATCTTGATGGCATCGGGGTTCTCGCGCAGGCGACGACGGACGGCCTTACGCAGATCCCAAGGACCGTCGACCTGATCGCCCCAGGGGTGCGATTCCTTGTTGAGCTCCTGGCTGCAGTGGTGGGAGTCACCGTGACCGGCAACACGGCAGAAGCCGAGTCCGGTGGCCAGAACGCGCGGGCCCTTGAAGACGCCCTTGTCGATGCAGTCACGGATCTGGATACCAAAGCGGCCGATCTCGCAGACGGTGGTGAGGCCGTGGGTGAGGCAGTCGTAGGCCTGCTTGACGGCGACGGCCTGCTTCTCGAGGAGCGGCTGCATAACCCAATCGGTGTCATCGTCGGTCAGGTTGCCCGAGAAGTGCAGGTGGGTGTCGATCAGGCCGGGAAGGACGGTCTTGCCGGCGGCGTCGATAACCTCAACGCCCTCGGGAAGGTCCTGCATAGCACCGGCATACTCGATCTTGCCGTTGTCGTCGACGAGAACGAGGGAGTTCTCGACCGGCTCGGCACCGGTACCGTCGATGAGCTTGCCGCCAACGATTGCATACTTAGTGGACATGGTTCCTCCTTATGGATCCATATAGTGGGCGAGGCCGTGTTGGGTTAAGGCCTCACAAAACTACCCAAGTGGTGCCGGGTTCGGTGCGCGGAAGAGAGGATCCCGCGCACCCGATCCGCCCCGGCTAGGCGTTACTTTTTGCGGGAATTGGTGAAGGCCATGAGGGCCAGGCCAATGGCCAGCCAGCCGATCACGATGCTCCACTCCACCATGTTGAGGGAGGCGGGAGAGAACGGGATCACGAGCAGGCCGATGATGACGGCGCAGGCAGCAACAGCGAGACTGATGCCAAACTTGCCGCCGGGCACCTCGTAGGGACGAGGCAGGTCGGGCTCGGTAAAGCGCATGCGCAGGCAAGCGAGGGCGACCATGCCGCAGGAGAAGATGAAGGCGAGAGCCGACACGTTGGTCAGAGGGATGAGCATGTTCTTGCCCAGGAACGGACCGACGACGGTGATGACGGCCAGAACGACGCAGGCGAGCTTGGGAGCGCCGGAGCTGGGATCGACCTCGGCGAACTTCTCGGGCAGCTGGCCCTTACGGCCCATGGCGAGCATGATGCGGCTCGTGGCGCCGTAGAAGGAGTTCATCGGGCCCATGGGTCCAAGCGTGGCGATGACGAGCATGGCCAAGTACAGGAGCATGTTGATGCCCTTGAGGCAGGCGAGTGCGGGAACCGGGCTCTTAACGAACTCATGCCAGTCGAGGATGGTGCCGAACGAGTAGATGCAGACCATGTAGAAGCCGCCGGCGGCCAGCAGGGCCAGGGAGATAATCTTGCCGAACTTGTTCCAGTTGAGGCCCTCGGCTGCTTCCTCAGCCTGCTGAGGAATGGTATCGAAGCCGGCGTAGAAGAACGGGGTCAGAACCAGGACCGACACGATGCCGGCGAACAGGCTGGTGCCCTCGGTAGCGGGCTTGCCGCCGCCAGCACCGGTGACCTGGGAGAACACGGGCATGGCGTGTTCCGGCGAACCGGTGAACAGCGAGACACCCATGGCGAGCAGCATGCCGCAGAGCAGAGCCTTAGTCAGGAAGGCCTGGAGCTTGGCGGCCGAGCTGGCACCGCGGAAGTTGAGGAAGATGACGTAGGTTGCAAAGCCGAGCGCGATCAGCGTCGGGAACAGGTAAACGTCGGCGCCCAGGATGGTATAGAGCTTGACGGCACGCAGCCACTCAAGACCGGGCAGGCTGCCGAACATCTCGGACACGAGGGTCGAGATAGCGATTGCCTCCCACGGGCACAGGATGCCGTTGCCCAGGGCCAGGAGCCAACCGGTGATATAGCTCAGCGTACGGCCAAAGCTACGATCGACATACTCGACGATGCCGCCCGAGATGGGGATAGCAGCCGTGAGCTCACCGAAAACAGCTCCGACGGGCACGAGAAAGATTGCACCCAAGAGGAATGCGATCATAGCGGGAACGGGACCGCCGCCCACGACCATCCAGTCGCCGACCTGCAGAACCCAGCCAGTTCCGATGATGGCACCGAAACCGATGGTGAAGAAGTTCCAGAGCGAAAGCGTTTTCTTCATGCCACCGTTACCTTCGACTGCAACTTCTGCGTTCTTGTCCGCCATTGTTCCCCTCCTTTCCTTATTGACGCCTCTTTGACGTCACCCCTTGCGCGGTCTGTTTTGCCGCGCGCTTTTATTTCGTGGCTTTAAGATACGGCCTTGGCACAGCAGCGCCGCTTGCGGCTCGACCGAAGGCAGAACTGCAAAACGAGCGGCGCCGTTTTTGGGACGAACGGCACGGTTTGCCGCTCATTGTTGTCGCCCGTCCGACGGGCGTACGCTCATCGGACGCATATAGAGATGTTTTTGAGGCCGTGTGTTTTGCGCCTTTCGTACCGTTTACCGAGCTTTTGACGCGCGGACCCTTTTGTTGCACATCTTTTTTGTAGGATAGACAGGTTATACATGAGACAAGGCGGTACGAATGGCATACGGATACAACGACGGTGATCAACGGCGACAAAGCGTTCGCCTTGCTGGCCGCACCACGCCGACGCCCAGAAGTGCCACGAGCAGCAATCCGCAACGCCCTCAAGAGCAACCCAGGCCTTCGTCTCGGCAGCAGACAAACAGAACACGGCAGAGTGGCCGTCCGAGCACGGGCACAAGCGCACAGCAAGATAGCCGCTTGGGCGCGCGCACTCGACAGCGCCAAGCCGAGGTTCCGCAACTGCGCCGCAACGGCGCACGTCAGCCCGGCAGCCATATCATCCGCTTCTTTTCGCATCCCCAAGGCGGACGCGACGGCAAGCCCTACCGCTCGACATCGTACGTGAATGCCCCCGCCCTGCCGGCTCGTCGGCTTTGCCTCGCGCTGTGCTCTATCCTCATCTGTCTGGTCTTTGTGCTTATGAGCTCCTGTATGTCCCACGGCTCGGCCGGTCTCGAGCCCACCGCCGAGGACAAGCTGCTCAAGGCCCCCGTCGCGCCCGGTTATTCTTTCGCCTTTTCGACTCCGCGCTCGCAATGGCAAGCCGGCACGATGCCCCATATCTATCAGATCGACCCTGCGTGGTCGGAGCTGCCCTATGCCGGTGGCACTATTCGCGAAAACGCTTGCGGTCCCACTTGCCTCACCATGGTCTATATCTTTAAGACCGGCCGCACCGATATGACACCGGTCGACATGTGCGCCCTTTCCGAGGCGGGCAACTATGCCCCCACCGGCGCCACCGAATGGTCATTTATGACGCGCGGCGCATGGCAGCTGGGCCTTAACGGAACGGAGCTCCATATCGATCGCAGCTCCATCACCCAGGCGCTGCGCTCGGGTGCGCCCATCATCGCATCGGTTCGCCCCGGCACCTTTACCAGCGTTGGACACTATATCGTGCTCTACGGCATCGACGATGCCAACCAGATTGGCGTCTACGACCCCAACTCGGCCAGCCGCAGCGCCCGTCGCTGGGGTGTCGTAGAAGTCCTCAACGAAATCGAAGCCATGTGGGCCTACTACTAGTCATTGGGCACTCATTGCACTCATTGGGGACAGACTTAAATGAGTAGCCCCAGGCTGCCAGGAACTGCCGACACGGAAAGCGCATCCCATTTTGGAGCTCAATAGCGGGATGCACTTTCCGTTAGCGGCCCGTTTGGGAAACTACGTTCCACTTTCCGGCAACATTCCGGGATGCATTTTCCGGTTGAGGCCCTCAAGGGAAACTATGTCCCATGTTGGACGCTCATTCTGGGATGCGCTTTCCGCAGTTGATTGATGCGGGCTTTAAGGACTGTTCCAAGCTGCCAGCAGAAAAGGAACGTCCCCAAGTGCCGGGTTTCCGCAGTCATTGGGGACAGACTTAAATGACTAGTCTTTTAAGAACGTCCCCAATGACTACCCACAGAATGAGGGTCTCATCGGGGACTAGGTAAATAGCAAAAGCCCCCGCGGCCGAAACGGGCCACGGGGGCAGCAGGCTTGCAAGGGTTAACTCAAGTCCTCGCCATTTGATGCAATGACCTTTTGATACCAGCAGAAGCTGTCCTTTCGGTAGCGATCGAACGTGCCTTTGCCCGTATCATCGGCATCGACATAAACAAAGCCATAGCGCTTCTTCATCTGCCCCGTCGAGGCCGACACCAAATCGATACAGCCCCACGGCGTGTATCCCATCAGGTCAACACCGTCCTCGACAATTGCATCGCGCAGCGCAAGAATATGCCTTCGCAGGTAATCAATATGATACGCATCGTGGACTTTGCCGTCTTCCAGCGCATCGAGTCCGCCCACACCGTTCTCGGCGATAAAGAGCGGAAGATGGTAACGATCGTGGTAGCCGGCAAGCGTCACGCGCAAACCCAGCGCATCGATCTGCCACTTCCAGGCAGTCTCTTTATCCTTGAGGTACGGATTGCGCAACGTCGGGAACACGTTGCCCTCCGCCTTCTTGGCGATCACCTGATCATCGGCGCACACCAAGCGCGAGCAATAGTACGAGAACGAGATGAAGTCGACCGTATGCTCTGCCAGATACTCCGTATCGCCCGGCTCAAAGGGCACGTGAACACCCTCTTTCTCGAGTGCACGCAGCTTCCAAGCAGGATAGGCGCCCGCAGCCATCACGTCTGTGAAGAAGTAGCGGCCGCGGTCCTCCTCATACGCAAGCCATACGTCCTCGGGCGCACAACGGTACGGATAGGTCGCACCGGCAGCGACCATGCAACCCACCTTGTTTGCGGGATCGATCTTGTGCAGAATCTCGACAGCGCGAGCGCTCGCCATAAACATATGGTGCGAGAACGCCGCGGTCACGGCTGCACGGTCACGCTCATCCTCGAGCGTGACACCCGCGTTGAGATAGGACAGCGCCACGCTGTTGATCTCGTTGAACGTAAGCCAATAACGCACGAGGCCCTGGTACGCGCGTCCGACGGTCTCGACGTAGTGCGCATACCGCTCGATCATCTCTCGGCTTTGCCAGCCACCATAGCGCTCGACCAGAGCCAACGGATAGTCGTAGTGCGACAGCGTCACAAGCGGCTCGATTCCATGCTCGCGCAGTGCCTCGAATACCTGACGGTAAAACTCCAAGCCCTCGCCGTTGGGCTCGGTCTCCATCCCTGTGGGAAAAATACGGCTCCAACAAATTGAAAGACGCAGGCACTTAAAGCCCATCTCGGCAAAGAGCTCGACGTCCTCGCGCCAATGATGGAAGAAGTCGTTGCCCCAACGGCATGGATACAGCCTGTCCGGATCATCCACGGGCTTTTGCCTGCCAAACATCACATCCCAGCGGTCGGGACCCTGTGGAATCAGGTCGGAGTGCGACATACCGCGGCCGCCCTCGTTCCAGCCCCCTTCGGCCTGGTTGGCAGCGAGCGCGCCGCCCCACAAAAAGCCCTCGGGCATACCGGCAGCAGACGTTCTGTCAAAGTAACCCATGCTACTCAGTATCCTTGGCAGAAGCTGCCGCGGCGTTCTCCTGCTCCTGTGCCAGGAGCTGGTTGTCGCACACCTTAAAGAACGGGTACCAGACCACAGCCATGACCACGATCAAAACGATCGTAAATACCCAGATACGCGGGTCGAGGCACTGGATAAAGCCCTGAACGAAGATGGGGAACGTGCCGCTCACCAAGATGTAGAAGTTAGAGACAAGACCCAGTGAGATTGCACCCCAATACAGCAGGGCCGAAATCATACCGCCCAGCACAAACGGAATCATGAGGATCGGGTTGAAGATGATGGGTGCGCCAAAGATCGCGGGCTCGGAGATACGGAAGAAGCTCGGCACGATCGATGCCTTGCCAAATGCCTTGAGCTGCTGCGACTTTGCCTTAAACGCGCAGAGCGCCACAAAAGAGAACGTATTGCCCGTGCCGCCGATGAGGTTGATGACCATCGACATGAGTACCGGGTGGAACTCAAGCGGCTGCCCAGCAGCGTAGAGCGAGGCGTTGGCAGCAAAGGCGGCAAGCGTGACCGGGGCGGTGATGGGCATCACGATCATGTTGCCGTGGACGCCAAAGCACCAAAACAGCAGCGTCATGAAGCAGATAAGCAGTGCGCCGGGCACAGAGTCAACTGCGACAGAAAGCGGGGCAGCGAGCAGCTTCTCGATAACCGAGGGGATGGACAGCGTGGGATCGATCATCTGGATCAGCAGGTTGCCGCCAAAGAAGATGAGGATGTTGGCGAGCATAGGCACGATGGCGCCAAAGGTTTCGGACAAAAACGGCGGCACGCCATCGGGCATCTTGATGGTGATGCCCTTGGTCTGGCAGAAGCGCGTGACCTCGACGGAGACCAGGGCAACGATGATGGAGGTAAACAGGCCCTGCGCACCCAGATAGGTGCAGGGGACCGCCTGGAGCACGGACTCGTCGGCAAGCTGGTAGTAGGACGACGGAGCCGCGGCGATCAGGAACATCACCAGCGAGGTCATGCCGGCGTTAAGCTTGGGCATCTTGTAGGTGCCCGCCAGGTTATAGGCGATTGCGAACGTCACGATCACCGACAGTATGCCCATCGTCATGTTGAAGGGGATGAGCAGCGTGAGCTTATTGGCCGTGGCAAAATCGAGCCAAGGGCCAAAGACGGACCAGAACCCGCCCTGCGCCACCAGGTCGGCCGTGACCGGCGGGTTGGCGATGATCATAAAGACGGCAGAGACCAAGATGAAGCTGATCGCGCTCATAAATCCCTTTTGCATGGAGGCAAAGTGGCGCTCGGTGCCGCAGAAATTGGCAATAGGGGTCAGTTTTTCCTGAAGCAGGGTCATGAACTTTTCCATGGTCGCCTCCTAACCCAACAGCGACTGGGCGAGTGCCAGCACGTTGGCGGCGTTGCCCATGCCGTAGTCCTGTGCGGGGATGACCGCGGTCGGCTTACCGCTCCCCTGCTTGACGGTGTTGAGCTGGTAGGACACCTGCGGCCCCAAGAGCAGCACGTCATAATTGGCGCACGTCTCCTGATGCTCGCCGATACCCACCGCATCGATATCGAGCTCGATGCCGTTTTGCTCCGCATATTTCTCGAGTTTCTTCATCAGAATGCTTGTAGACAGACCAGCTGCGCAAACAAGAAGGATCTTCATAAGGGATTCCCTTCGCATTGATTGGTTGGATAGTCACCGCACGCCGCTAGGCGTTCTTGGTTGCAGTGCACTCATACAGGCAGATCAGCTCCTGCACGAGCTCCTGAGCAAGCATGGAGCACATGAGGTGGTCCTGAGCATGGACCAGCAACACATCCACCGACAGATGCTCGCCCGCTGCCTCAGTCGAAAGCAGCTGCGTTTGGATGTGGTGAGCCTTGATTCCCGCATCCTTTGACTGCTTCATGAGTTTGGCGGCGGCGTCAAAATCCCCCGCTTTTGCCTTTTCAAGGGCTTCGAAGGCAAGGCTGCGTGCCTCTCCCGCTGCAGCGACCAGCTGAAACGAAACCATCTCGGTTCCCTGATCGTCCATAACGGTCTCCTCTCCCGTGATGTTTGGTTTGTACTTGAATATTCGAAACGCCTATCTCCCGCCCGCAATCCTCGAGGTTTATTGCAGGTAGACAGACAGGGTTATCGACAAAAGAAGTCTTAAGCCGTATGCGCTTGCACAAGCGCCATCAGCTCATGCCAGGACCGGCGCTCGCGTAGGCGCTCGACCCCCTGGCGGTCCATAAAGATCTCGGCGAGCAGTGAGCTCA
The DNA here is from genome assembly GCF_003473055.1 of Collinsella sp. AM13-34. Lineage (NCBI taxonomy): Bacteria > Bacillati > Actinomycetota > Coriobacteriia > Coriobacteriales > Coriobacteriaceae > Collinsella > Collinsella sp. AM13-34. The sequence goes on from NZ_QRLE01000031.1 coordinate 11,818, forward strand.
AGATCCGCGCCTCATCGCCGCCCGACCGGGCAAACGACACCATAAAGACGATATCGACCTCATGGCCGTATTCGTCCCAAAGAATGGGATGTTCGAGCAGGCCCACGGTAACAAAGGCCTCGGCGCTCAAGGGATGCATCCCATGGGGCATGGCTACCCCATTGCCAAACGAGGTGGCACTCGCGTTCTCGCGCTCGGCGACCTCTTGGGCAAACTGGGCATCGACACGGCCGCTCTCGACGGCGCGCTCGGAGAGATATCGGAGAACGGCCTGCTTCGACGGCGCCTCAACGCGGTTGAAGAACAGGGCACGGCTAAAGAAAGAGCTTACGGAGTCCGATTGCGCAGTGTCGTCGCTCAGCACCTTGCGGATAGCGTTGACATCGCTCGTCTCCAAGAAGAAATCGGCCTCGCGGACGGGCACGGGCAACTTGACGTTGAGCGGCACCGTTGTGAACACGTAGTCGATGTGCGAAAAATCGAACGTTCCCACGCGGGCGACATCGCATGTCTCAATCGAATCGATATACATGCCAAACTGCTTGCGGTACTGGTGCTCGAGCATACGGGCGCTTCCCGCTCCCGAGGCGCACACGATCAGGATGCGCTTGCGACGCGGCTGGTCGGCTTGCTGCTCGAGGGCCAGGGCAAATGCCATGGCGATGTAGCCGAGCTCTTCATCAGAGGGCTGGCTGCCAAAATGACGCTCGAGTACCTGCGAGGTGCCAGCTGCCATCGAATAGGCCAACGGAAACCTCGTCTTGATATCGGGCAGCATGGGGTTATCCATATGCATGTGATATTCAAGGCGATAGCCCAGAGGGCCGATATGCCGAGCAAGGTTCATGCGAAGTTCAAGATCGCCGCTAAAGTCAAACCTAAACTCATCGTTGACCGCACGTACCATCTCGGAAGCAATCTCCCACATCTCGTCCGAGATAACGGCAGAGCCCTTCTCGGGCACGCCCGTGCCCCTGCCGAGCAAATGGATTGCGATAAAGGCAACCTCTTCTCGGGGCATGCTCACGCCCAGGGCATCCTTGATGTTTGCGGCAATCTGGAAAGCCGCGGCGTATTCGCGCGTTCCCTCCAGTTTTTGAACGTCCGATTCTGCAGCTGGGACATAGCAGCCCTGCTCGATGCGGCCAAGAGCAATGTAAAGATGCATGATGAGATTGCGGGATGCCAGCGAGCTCACCGTGACGGGCGAGGCCGTCAGGGCATCGTCCACACATGCGGCGATGGCCCGCAGGCGCTCGGCGAGCTTTGCATCGTCGGTGTCGGGCAACACGGGCCTCACCAGCGAGGCCAGGCACAGGCGCCGTTGTGACTCCCCGCCCGCAACGCGGATTCCGTAGCGTGGGCGCTTTTCGAGCGTTAAGTCAAATTGGGCGAGTTTCTGCTCTACCAGACGCATGTCATTGGACAGAGTTCGCGCCGAAACGTAGAGTAAATCCGCATACTCCTCAATCGTCACCCACTGGGACCGCATGAGGAGGTCGTTAAGAAGGAAGGACACACGGCCGTCGCGCGTATCAGGAATGCCCGGATGGGCCAGAGCCGCACCGTCTAGCAAGCGAGCAAGCTCATCTGCACGTGCAACATCGATACGATACTGCCCCTTGCTGCCAACGATGCGTGCAACCCCTGCAAGGTTGTCGTTTGCGCGATGGATATAGTTTCTCACGGCGCGCTCGCTTACCTCGAGACGCTTGGCAAGTACCGCGACAGCGACAGGCTGAGCGTCCTCGATCATATTTACAAGCTGCTTGACGCGAGCATCCATGTCCTCCTCCTTTCCCTGCGTCTAGTCTAACGCGGTAAAGAATGACACTCCACGTCGCGCTCGTTCCGCCAACTCGGAACAGGTTGCGGGGAGTCCAGCTGAGCTATGGAGAGCCTGGGGAGAGGGCCCGAAGGCAATGCGTCGGTGTGGGATGCGCCTTTCCAGCCATTGGGCAGTCATTGGGGACAGACTTAAATGAGTAGTCGTTGTGAACGTTGTTGTTTGACTAGTCGTTTAAGAACGTCCCCAATGGCTATTAAGGACTGTCCCAAGCTGCCGGCAGGAAAGGACCGTCCCCAAGTGCCGGGTTTGTCCCCAATGACTAGGTGAACAGCAAAAGCCCCGCAGTCGGAGCGGACTGCGGGGCTCATGAAGAGAGGCTAGTCTGTGGGCGCTTTGCCTGGCGCCCACGGGAGAGGCAACGGAGTAGGGACTACTCGTGGATGCGGGTGCCGGAGAGACCGGCCATGGTCTCGGCGGCCTTGTCCAGGGC
>NZ_QRLE01000032.1:0-13955 GCF_003473055.1 Collinsella sp. AM13-34
GCAGGGGCTCTCAATGTTTTTATGTCCTGCTCATATCGTCTGTGCCGGCAGTTGGGGACACTCCTTGTGTCGAGAGATTTCCCGTTCGCCGATTTGTGCCTTGAAAAATGTATATAACGACTATAACGTAGCATGAAACATATTGGAAATAATACTGAGGAGGCTGCGTTGAAGAGGAGCAATCTGGGCTATGTGCTGGTGCTGATCGCCGCGCTTATGTGGGGCAGCATCGGAATCTTTGTAAACGGCATCTCGGCCATGGGCGTTTCGTCCCAGAGCATGGCTGCCTTTCGCTTGTTGGTCGGAGCGCTTATCTTGGCGCCGGTCCTGATGTTTATGGGCTGCCGTCCGGGTGAGGGGTCTACCGTGGTTCAGGGTCCGCTGACCCTGTTCAAGGCAAGCCCTAAAGAGCTTGTTTCCTGCGCGCTTGTCGGTATCGTCGGTTTGGCTGCCGCCAACACCTGCTATTACGAGTGCATGCGCGAGGTGGGCATGTCCACGGCATCGGTGCTGCTCTACACGTCGCCGGTGTTTGGCGTCGCGCTCGGCCGCGTCCTTTATCGCGAGGACGTGACCCTCAACAAGCTCGTTGCCATTGTCTTTAACATCGTTGGCTGTGTGCTTGCGGTGACCAATGGCGACCTTTCCGGTTTTCATTTTTCGGTTTGGGGCGTCACGTCGGGCGTGATTGCAGGCCTTTGTGGTGCGTCGCTCGCGGTGTTTAGCCGGATAGCAACCAAGACGGTCCACCCGCTGGCTGTCACGTTTTGGGGCTTTGTTTTTGGCGGTGCGGTTATGGCAGCTATCGCGGCTCCGTGGCCGGATGTCGCCGCGGCAATGTCGCCACAGCTGCTGCTGCTGTTCCTTGGCTTTGGACTCATCCCCACAGCCGTGGCTTACATCTTATATATGCAGGGTCTGTCCATGGGGCTCGAGACGTCGAAAGTTCCCGTCGTAATGTCATTCGAGACAGTCGTCACCGTACTGCTGGGCATTGGTGTCTACGCCGAGCCCGCCGGCGCGATCAAAGTTCTGGGCATCGTTTTGGTGCTCGCGTCCATCGTGATTATGAACACCGACTTTTCCAAGCTGCGCAACAGTGTGTTTGTCGGCCATGTCGTTGAGAGCATGACCTTTAAGCCCAACGCGTGGTGGACGGAGAAATCGCAGGACATGGATCTGTTTAAGGAACGCACCGGCATCGCGCTGGAGCCCACCGTGCAGGAAAGCCCCTGGTACTTCGTGCGATAAGGGATTGCGCACGGCGTCCGACCTGGGATTATCCAGCCAGCGCCGGCCTACCCAGCCCCAACGTTTCAAGTACGTTAAACCCGTCAACGGTCGATTTTCACCCGCGAACGGTCTTTATACTAATTAGCAATATAAGCAACGTATAAGACGTTATAATGACCATAACGAAAAGGAGGAGGCAAGATGAATCAGATCATTCTCGCATCTCATGGCGGCCTGGCCGCAGGCGCCAAAGACACGCTCGAGATGGTTCTCGGCGACGTGTCGAACGTCCACGTCGTGTCGCTTGCTCGTGACGACAAGGAGCCCATCACCAATAAGGTGGACGCCATGATCGCCACGTTCAACGCGGACGACACCGTCTATGTGCTGACCGATATGCTCGGCAGCTCGGTCAACAACAGCATGGTCGAGCTTTCCAAGAACGGCACGAAGTTCACGGTTGTCAGCGGTTTCAACATCCCGCTGGCGCTCACGCTCGCTATGAGCCCCGTCCCCGTCAAGGGCGCCGAGCTCGCGGCCCTCATCAACGAGGCCCGCACCGGTCTGACCAACCCCAACGCACCGGTCGAGGTCGCCGCGGCTCCCGCCAAGAAGGCCAAGGCGTCCCGTCACAGCTCCGGTCCCGCCAAGATTGTCCTCGCGCGTCTTGACTACCGTCTGCTGCACGGCCAGGTCGTCTTTACCTGGACCACCAAGGTCCAGGCCGAGCGCATCATCGTCGTCGACAACGCTGCCGCCAACGATGACATCAAGAAGGGCGCTCTCAAGCTTGCCAAGCCCCAGGGCGTGCGCCTGAACGTCTTTACCGTCGAGCGTGCCCTCGCCAAGATGGACAAGCTCAACACCCTCGGCGAGCGCGTCATGTTCGTCTTTGGCAACACGGCCGAGATGCTGCAGTTCTGCCAGGGCTACAAGCTCGACGCCATCAACCTGGGCGCCACCGCCAACCACGACGGTGCCGATCAGATCGGCGGCAAGGACAGCTCCGTCTTCCTCGACGCCACCCAGAAGGCCGACGTCAACCAGCTGCTCGACATGGGCATCAAGCTCTACGTCCAGCAGACCCCTACGTATCAGAGCGTCGACATCGACGCCAAGCTGTGATCAACCAGGCTTTTGCCTGACTGAAAGGAGAAGGGTATGAATACGTTCATCAGTGCGGTGCTCGTCGGCCTCGTCGGCGTGTTCTGCATGTGGGACTCCCGCCTGCTCGGTCGTCTTAACTTCGAGCAGCCCCTCGTTGGCGCTACGCTCGTCGGTCTGCTGCTGGGCGATGTGCCCACCGGCCTTGCCGTCGGTGCCGCCGTCGAGCTCGTGTCCATGGGCCTGGTGCAGGTCGGCGCCGCCGTTCCGCCCGATATGGTCCTGGGCGGCATCGTGGCAGCTGCCTTCGCGTGCCTGACCGATGCTTCTGCTGAGACCGCCATGACGATCGCCATCCCGGTCGCCGTCCTGGGTCAGCTCCTCGGCATCGTGTTCCGTTCCATCATCGCCGCCCTCACCCATGTGGCCGATAGCGCGATCGATAACGGTAACTTCAAGACCGCCTACCGTATGCACATCTGCGCCGGCTCCGGTCTGTACGCCATCATGTACTTCCTGCCGATCTTCCTGGCCGTCTTTGTTGGCACCGACCTGGTTCAGGCCATCGTCAACATGGTTCCCGAGTGGCTGTCCGTTGGTCTGAACGTTTCGACCAAGATCATGACCGCCTACGGTCTGGCTCTGCTGCTCACCATGATGATCAAGAAGGGTATGACCCCGTTCCTGTTCATCGGTTTCCTGCTCGCCGCCTACCTCAACCTGTCCGTCATCGCGGTCGCTCTGATCGGTGTGTGCCTGGCTATCGTCTTCATGGGCTTCAAGTTCAATGGCTCCCATGCAACCGCCGGTGTCGATTCCGACTACGATCCGCTCGAAGACGACGAAGACTAAGGAGGAACACACTATGGCAACCGCAACCAAGGACGTGTCCCTGAACAAGAAGGTCAGCCAGTTCTTCTGGCGCTCCTGGGCCATCCAGGCCTCTTGGAACTACGAGCGTCAGATGAACATGGGCTTCCTCTACGGCATGGTTCCTACGCTCGACCGCCTCTATCCGGACGAGTCCGACCCCAAGCAGCTCGCTGCTAAGAAAGAGGCTTACCACCGTCACATGGCGTTCTACAACTGCACCCCGCAGACGAGCGCTTTTGTCCTAGGTCTCGCCGCCTCCATGGAGGAGGAGTACGCCAAGGATCCCGAGAACTTCGATCCCGATTCGATCAACGCGGTCAAGACCTCCCTCATGGGTCCGCTTTCCGGCATCGGTGACTCCCTCTTCCAGGGCACCATCCGCGTTATCGCCTTTGGCCTGGGCGTTCAGCTGGCTCAGCAGGGCTCCATCATGGGCCCGATCCTGGCCATGCTCATCTCCATCGTCCCCTCTGTGCTGGTCACTTGGTTCGCAGCCAAGATGGGCTATCAGGGCGGCCACGAGTACCTGAGCAAGCTTCAGGGCGGCGACCTCATGGAAAAGCTCATGTATGTCTGCGGCATCGTAGGTCTTATGTCCGTGGGCGGCATGATCGCTACGCTGATCGGCGCCACCACCCCGCTGCAGTTCGCTGAGGGCACCGTCGTTATCCAGGACATCCTGGACGGTATGATGCCCCAGATGATCTCCCTTGGCCTCACTGGCCTTATGTACTGGCTCATCAAGAAGAACGTCAACACCGGTTGGCTTCTCGTGATCGCCATCGTGGGCGGCATCGCCCTCTCCGCGGCCGGCATCCTGGCCTAGTCGCGACCAAGCGCCTAACCGCTTTCCCCCGGGGGCCTGCCTGGCATCCCATACCCCAGGCAGGCTTCCATCCCTAGATGTGTCAAAGGGACAGTTCCTTTGACACATCCTCAACGGGCCGGCGACTCGGTCCAAACCACGGTAACCCTGCGAGCGCCCGGCAATGTGGCGCCGCAAAAAATCGAAAGGAATGTGTCAGATGTACGAGATCGACCTTAACCTCCCTAAGCAGATCGTCGCTGACGTCCTGTCCAACCACGAGATTCACAGCGTCGCTTTCGTCGGCTGCGGTGCTTCCATGTCCGACCTTTACCCCGCCAAGTACTTCCTGGCCAACAACACGGACAAGCTGAACGTTCAGATCTTCACCGCTAACGAGTTCAACTACGACACGCCTTCCTGGGTCAACGAGCACACCTTCGTGATCACCTGCTCCCTCGGTGGCTCCACGCCCGAGACCGTCGAGGCCAACAAGACCGCCAAGAAGCACAACTGCCCGGTCGTCTCCCTCACCAACAAGGCTGGCTCCGCTCTGACCGTCGACGCCGACCACGTCATCGTCCACGGCTTCCACGCCAACTACGCTGCCAAGTGCGAGAAGCCTGGCTACGCCATCGCTCTTGCTCTCGAGATCCTTCAGCAGACCGAGGGCTATGACCACTACGAGGACATGATCACCGGCCTCACCAACGTCTTCGAGCTCTGCGAGAACGCCGCTCAGTCCGCCAAGGGCCTCGCCAAGCAGTTCGCCCAAGACTTCAAGGACGACAAGATGATCTACTTCATGGCCTCCGGTGCCTCCGAGAAGATGGCTTATTCTCACGCCGCCTTCCTGTTCACCGAGATGCAGTGGATCGACGCCGCCGCCTACAACACCGGCGAGTACTTCCACGGCCCGTTCGAGGTTTCCACCGAGGGTAAGCCCTACGTCTTCTTCATGTCCGACGGTGCTACCCGTCCGATGGACGCTCGCGCCCTCACCTTCCTTAAGCGCATGGGCGCCAAGGTCGCTCTGATCGACTCCAAGGACTACGGCCTGGCTGACGCCGTGCCGGCGAGCGTCGTCACCTACTTCAACCCGCTGCTGCACCTCGCCGTTATGCGCGAGTACGGCAACCAGATCGCCGAGGCCCGTCAGCACCCGCTGACCATGCGTCGCTACATGTGGAAGCTTTCCTACTAATCACAAGTAAGTAGACCTTACGGGTTGATTGAGAGGGGATGGGGTTTGCCCCGTCCCCTTTTTTGCTTTGGGGAGGGCGTGTCTGTCGCGTCGCAAAACACCAGATAAAACCTACCAAAATAAACCTGTCCCTTTTTGGCAGGTGGGAGGAGATGCGTATGATCAAGGCAGTGCTGTTTGATATGGACGGCGTGCTGGTCGATACCGAGTGGTTCTACAACCGTCGCCGCGTGGCGTTTATGGAAGAGAAGGGGTTCCACTTTGATGAGATTCCCGATCTTTCGGGGTCTAACGAGCCCGCCATTTGGGAGGCGCTGGTGCCCGACGATGTTGAGCTGCGCGAGCGCCTGCGCGTGGAGTACAAGCAGGTCTACAGTCCAGACCATCCCGTTCCGTATGCCGAGCTGCTCAACGAGCAGACGGAGCCGGTAATGCGCGAGCTGCACAAGCGCGGCGTGAAGTGCGCCATCGCAAGCTCGTCCTATCGTGAGCTCATTGACGAGCTGGTTGAGATTGCCGGTATCGCCGACGTGCTGGACTACACCATCAGCGGTCACGAGTGCAGTGCGTTTAAGCCCGACCCCGAGATCTACCTGCGTGCCATGGAGGCGCTGGGTATGGAGCCTGCCGAGTGCCTGGTTATCGAGGACTCGCCTTTGGGTATCGAGGCCGGCAAGCGCTCCGGCGCCCGCGTCCTGGCGCTGCGCCCGCACGAGGGCGTCAACCTGGATCAGTCCGCCGCTGATGCCATCATCGATAGCCTCGCCGACATTCTGACCGCTTTATAGCGTCAATTCGCTACGAGAAGTACCGATTCACGCGTCTTTTGCGACAGATCGGCTCATTTTGGCTTCGATTTGATCCGTTTGGCTCCGACTCAGACTAAGTGAGTAGACTTTTCGGCTCAGGCAGAGCACAAAGCGAATCTGCCTTAGTAAAACTGCAGGTCACAGAGGTGGCTGTTTTGGGTGTGCTCGACAGGTCGCGAATAGTCTACTCACTTGGAATTTGGGCTCTTTGGTTGGGGAGATGCTGGCTCGTTTTGGTTGTCGAGAGCGGGTGAATTGAAGCGCCCTTTCGCGCTCCATGCTACAATCGCGGCCACGCCCCACAACTACATCTGCCTTCGAAAGGAGCCTACGTGGCGAACGCTATCGATCAGCTCACGGACCGCGTGCTCGTGCTCGGCCGCCTTACCATCGTCCGCCGTGCCATCACCGCCGTGGCGGTCACCATTTCTGCCGTTCTCCAGACATTCCTGATCCAGGCGTTCATTCAACCCGCCGACCTGCTTCCGAGCGGTCTTACCGGCGTCGCGGTCCTGCTCGATCGCGTTACCTCGCTGGGTGGCGTTCATATCGACATCTCGCTCGGTATGCTCGCGCTCAACATTCCTGTGGCGCTCCTATGCTGGAGCGGCATTAGCAAGCGCTTCGTCATCTTCTCGATGATGCAGGTTGCGCTCTCGTCGCTGTTCCTTAACATCTTTCACTTTGCGCCGTTTTTGGGCGACAAGATCATGCTCATCATCTTTGGCGGCGTGGTCTCGGGCCTGGGCGCCGCCATCGCGCTTAAGTCCGGCGCATCCACCGGCGGTACCGACTTTATCGCGTTGTGGGTCTCCAACCACACGGGCAAGACCATCTGGGGCGTCATCTTTGGTTTTAACTGCTTTATCCTGGCGATCTTTGGCTTTATGTTTGGCTGGGACAACGCGGCGTACTCCATCGTGTTCCAGTTTATTTCGACCAAGACCATCGACAGCTTCTACCGCCGCTATGACCGCGTAACGCTGCAGATCACGACGCGCAAGGCCGACGAGGTCATGACCGCCTATATCGACCATTTTCAGCACGGCATCAGCTGCGCCGAGGTCGTTGGCGGATACAGCCGCGAAAAGATGTACCTGCTGCACACCGTTGTCTCGACCTACGAGAGCCAGGACATCATCAAGTTGGTGTGCGACATTGATCCCGGCGCCGTGATCAATGTGTTCCACACGCTTAACTTTGTGGGCGGCTGGTGGGGCGGTCATGTCGACGAGCCCATGCCCACGGCCGTACCCGATCCCGACAAGCCCGCGCGCATGGCCAGCAGGCAGGCGCGCCTCAGCGAGCAGGACAGTCTGCAGCAGGACGACGGCAAGTAAGGATTTGCTGTATGTGGTGTATCGTTTTATCAAACTGAGATAACATATAAAAAGACGTTATATACGTATTAGTTATTTCGCTATTTTGATAAGAGTGATCAGATATGCCCGCACCCAAAAATGCACCACTTTACCAGCAGATTTACGACGAAATCAAGGATGCGATCGAGAAAGGTGTTTATGCACCCAAGGAGCGTATCCCGTCCGAGCTTGAGCTTGCCGAGCAGTACGAGGTAAGCCGCATTACGGTGCGTCGCGCCGTTGAGGAGCTGTGCTCCGATGGCTACCTGGTTAAGCAGCAGGGCCGCGGCACCTTTGTCTCCACGCCGCACATCAACCGCCAGTTCCACGCCTCGACGCTGCAGACGTTTACCGCGCTGTGTGCCGACAATGACATGAAGGCGGGTGCACACGTGGTCGATCGCCAGATTGTGCCGGCACGTCAAAACGAGATGGAGTTCTTTGGCCTGCAGAAGGACGCGCTGCTACTGCACATTAAGCGCGTGCGTACGGCCGACGGCGAGCCCATCTTTGAGGAAAACATCTTTGTGCCGTTTGATACATACCGTGAGCTGTTGACGGCCGATCTTGAGGACAAGTCGATTTTTGCCGAGGTCGAGCGTGTTGGCGGAACGCCGATTGTCTCGGTTGGCTACCGTACGGTCGAGGCCGTTCGCGCTAACGCCGAGCAAGCGGCCGAGTTGGGCATTGCTCCGCACGATCCACTGCTCAATCTGCGTGCCGGCTTTATCGGCCCCAATGGCGAGCCGGTCCTGATGGGTAAGCAGTACTACGTGGGTAGCCGTTACGTCATGGTGATGTAAGTTACGCGGTTTTACCAAACCGCGTAACGGGCCGACGCTGCGCGCCGCCCAGGGCGACAATTTGTCATTCAAAAGGCGAGGCATGACCAGAAGGTCTATGCCTTGCCTTTTTCATGCCAACTTGTTCGCCCTGGACGTCGCTCGCTGTCCGTCCTCTACCTGCGGCGGAGTAGTCATTGCACTCATTGGGGACAGACTTAAATGAGTAGTCGTTAGGGATATTCTTGTTTGACTAGTCGTTTAAGAACGTCCCCAATGACTACCCATGTCGTGGCCGGCAGCCGTGCGGCACCGGTCCGCGTGGCGGCGTATAATCGGCGGCAGATGACTTGGACGTTAGGAAACCATGACCGATAGCATGCAGCAGACGGCGCTCGACACGCTCGGCGCCTATTTTGGCTACACCTCGTTTCGCCCGGGGCAGGACCGTATGGTCGATGCGATCCTTGCCGGCTGCGACGCGCTGGGCGTTATGCCCACGGGCGCCGGCAAGTCCATTTGCTACCAGGTGCCCGCGCTCATGCTTCCCGGCATCACCTTTGTGGTGAGTCCGTTGCTGTCGCTTATGGAGGACCAGACCCGCGCGCTGCTCGCGGCGGGTGCGCGCCCCAGTTATCTCAACTCCAGCCTTACTCCGGCCCAGCAAAACACCGTGCTCAAGCGGGCGCGCGAGGGCCGCTACCAGCTTATGTACGTGGCGCCCGAGCGCCTGCTCGAGCCACGCTTTTTGGCCTTTGCGCAGGAGGCCGCGGCGGACGGCGGCATTGGCGTGCCGCTCGTGGCCATTGACGAGGCCCACTGCGTGAGCCAATGGGGCCAGGATTTCCGTCCCGCCTACCTGCAGATTCGTGAGTTCATCGATTCCCTGCCGCAGCGCCCCATCGTGGCGGCCTTTACCGCTACGGCGACTGAGCGTGTGCGCGCGGACATTCAGCAGATGCTCGGCCTGCAAAATCCCGCGACGGTGGTGACGGGCTTCGATCGCAAGAACCTCTACTTTGGCTGCGAGGAGATGGGCGACAAGGCCAAGGCAGCGTGGGTGCGCGACTATGTGATTGCGCATTCGGGCGAGAGCGGCATCGTGTATTGCTCGACCCGCAAGACGGTCGATGCGCTGGCAGGCGAGCTTGCCGAGGCGCTGGGCCCCAGCGGCATTCGCGTTGGCCGCTACCATGCCGGCATGGGCAATGACGCCCGCCGCCAAAGCCAGCGTGCCTTTATTGACGACGATCTTCAGGTGATGGTTGCCACCAACGCCTTTGGCATGGGCATCGACAAGCCCAACGTGCGCTACGTGATTCACAACAACGTGCCCGAGAGCATCGAGGCATACTACCAAGAGGCGGGTCGAGCCGGCCGCGATGGCGACCCGGCCAGCTGCCATCTGCTGTGGAACGGTAACGATTTTCGCATGCGTCGCTTTTTGATCGACCGCGGCGATGCTGCCGATGAGGCGCTCGACGACGAGCAGCGCGCGTGGGCGCTCCAGAATCGATATCGCCTGCTCAGCCAGATGGAGGGCTACTGCAATACCACCGGCTGCCTGCGCGAATACATGCTGCGCTACTTTGGCGACGAGGCCGCGGCCGAGCATGCTGCCGCGGCTGGTGCGGGCAGCACCGCCACGGACGACGCCGAGGGCTGCGGCAACTGCAGCAACTGCCTCACGAAGTTCGAGGTCGAGGACGTCACCGATATGGCCCGCGCCGCCGTGCGCTATGTGGCCACGCGTCCCATGCGCTTTGGCAAATCGCTGGTCGCCGATGTGCTCCACGGCGGCAACACCGAGCGCATTCGCCAGATGCATCTGGACGAGGACCGCGGCTACGGTGAGCTGTCGAGCGAATCGGTCGGGCGCATCAAGGATATCATCGGCCAGCTGTGCGGCCGCGGTTATTTGGCCACCTCGCAGGGGCAGTACCCGGTCGTGGGGCTGGGCCCGCGTGCCGGCGAGGTCGAGAACGAGGCGTTCGCCTTTACCGTTAAGCGTCGCGCGTCCAAGCGCAAGGCCTCGGCCCGCGCCCGCCGTGCGGTGGATCTGCTGCGCGAGGAGGCCGAGCTGGATCAGCGCCCGCGCGTGGGCGACGATGCCGAGCTGTTCGAGCGCCTGCGCGCCCTGCGCAAGGAAATCTCGACCGAGCTCGAGATGGCGCCGTATATGGTCTTTTCCGACAAGGCCCTGCGCGGTCTGTGCCGTCTACGCCCGCAGACGCGCGACGAGCTTGTCCAGGTCAACGGCATTGGCGAGAAAAAGGCCGACGCCTTTGGCGAGCAGTTTATGGCGGCGATTGAAGAGTTTGAGTCCGAGCATGCACGGGATGGAGCGTAACGATGGCTTTCGACGATAAAACTGACCGCACTGACGTGTCCGCCGTGCCGCTGTACCAGCAGGTCATGGACGACCTGAAGGGCGAGATCGCACGCGGCGTGTACGCGCCCGGCTCGCGCATTCCTTCCGAGATAGAGCTCGCGAAGTCCTACGGCGTGGGGCGCATTACCGTGCGCCGCGCCATCGAGGAGCTGTCGCGCGCGGGGTACCTCAACCGCCAGCAGGGGAGGGGCACCTTCGTGTGCGCCCCCAAGCTCAAGCGCAAGATTGTCCAGAAAGGCGACGTCCAGAGCTTTTCCGAGGGTTGCGCCGCCAACGACATGGTGGCCGGAGCGCGCTTGGTGTCGCGCACGGTGGTTGCGGCGACGCACGAGGACGCGGCGTTTTTTGGCGTGGAACCCGGCTGCGAGCTCATTGTGGTCGAGCGCGTGCGCACGGCAGACGGCGTGCCCGTCATGCTCGAGAACAACGCCTTTGTGCTCGCCGACCATCCCTACCTGCAGACGCTTGCCGATAAGGACCTCGCCGACAACTCGATCTTCTCGCTCGTTGCCGAGCATTCGGGTCGCGCGCCGCTCAAGTCCGACCCCTGCACCGTGGAGATTGCGCTGGCGGATGCCCACGCGGCCCCGCTGCTGGAGGTGCCGGTCGGCGAGCCGCTCTTCTATATGGAGGCCTACTTTACCGACGCCGGCGGACGCCCTCTACTGCTCGGTCGTCAAAAGATCGTGGGCTCGCGCTACGTGTTCGACATCTAACGTCCACAGATAGAACAACATAGAACAAATTTGCCGGGATGACTTCACGGGCGTTATTACACGTGTTATAAATAGGACAACATAGAACGACCGCAGGTACGAGCTGCCGTCGCTCAAAGCCGCCACACAAGGAGGAGCGTCACCGTGAACGCACACGATCTGATTCAGGAAATTATCGAGCGCAAGGGTAAGATCGAGAACGTCTTTTGGATCGCCTGCGGCGGTTCGATGATCGACCTGATGCCGGCTAACGAGCTGCTCAAGCGCGAGGCCACCACGTTTGCCTCGACGGTCTACACGGCACGGGAGTTTTGCCTGATGGCGCCCAAGAGCCTGGGGCCGAAGTCGCTCGTCGTCGCCTGCAGCCACAGCGGCAATACGCAGGAGGTTGTCGATGCCTGCGAGATGGCGCTCGCCGCCGGCGCCGAGGTCGTGACTATGACCGACTACGCGGGCTCCAAGATCGACAACGGCAAGTGGACCACCTGGGTCTATCCGTGGGGCAAGGGCGAGTCGCAGGCCGAGGTCCCGCAGGGCATTGGCGTGCTAATGGCTGCCGAGCTGCTCGACCAGCAGGAGGGCTACGAGGCGCTCGCCGACATGTATGCCGGCCTTAAGCAGATGGACGCGCTGCTGCCCGCCGCCCGCGAGAAGGTCAACGCCGAGCTGGGCGATCGCTTTGCCGAGCTCTGCCAGCAGCACGAGTTCTTCTACATCCTGGGATCCGGCCCCAACTTTAGCCAGACCTACGCCATGGCCATCTGCTCGCTCATGGAGATGCAGTGGCAGCACTGCTGCTACATCCACTCCGGCGAGTACTTCCACGGCCCGTTCGAAGCCACCGAGCCCGGCGTGTTCTACTTTGTGCAGCTCGGATCGGGCGAGTGCCGCCCCATGGAGGAGCGCGCGCTGGCGTTCCTCAACACGCACACCGATACGGTCATGGTGCTCGACGCACTCGAGTACGGCGTGGGCGACGTGCCTGCCAGCGTGCGTTCGTACCTGGAGCCGATCTTCTTCTACAACATGAGCTGCGAGCTGCGCGCCGCCCGCGGCAAGGTGTTCGACCACAGCCCCGAGGTTCGTCGCTACATGGGCATCGAGCAGTACTAGGTAACGGGAATTATCTTTTTTGACGGGGTCTGCGCTGCGCGCGGGCCCCGTTTTGCGTTGTGGCGGCCGGATTCGTGTCTGCGCGAAAACGAAGGTGAATACTTTTCCGCGAAGTGAACGACCTATTTTGGACCCCCGAAGCATCCACACTTTTTGACGCCAAAACTGCAGGAAAAACTCGGCGAAACCGCAGGAAACGGCGTCTGAAAAGTGTCGATGCTTCGGGGGCTCGTTTTTGCTCGTTCACTTCGCGGAAAAGTATTCACCTTCGATTCGCAAGGGCGCTGCGTGAGTCAAAAAAGCGGGCCGCGCCGGGGATTTCCGGCGCGGCCCGCTTAGTATCGCGCTTAGATTCGCAAGGTTGCGGCAGCCAGCGGCCTACTTTGCGTCGTAGGCCTCGGTGTCCCACCAGTCGAGCTGGGCGATGTTGTCTCGGATGTGCTGGCAGCTCTTGTGGAAGCCCTCGAGCTCGTACTCGGACAGGTCGAGCGTGTAGACCTCCTCGACGCCCTCGGCACCGATCACGCACGGCAGGGAGGTAAAGATACCCTCCTCGCCATACTGGCCGGTCATGAGCGTGGAAGCGGAAAGCACGGCGTGCTCGTTGTGCAGCACGGCGGCGCAGACGCGCGCGGCGGAGTTGGCGACGGCGTATTCGGTGCACTGCTTGCCCTGGTAGGTCACATAGCCGCCCTTACGCGCGAGCTCCTCGACCTCCATGTGGTCAAAGGAGTACTTGTCGGGGTTCTCGGCCTGAAGCTCGTTGAGGTTTTTGCCGGCGATGGTTGCGGCCTTAAAGGCGGCAAGCTGGCTAAAGCCGTGCTCGCCGATCATGTAGGCGTCGATGGACTTGGGGCTCACGCCGACCTTCTTGGAGATCTCGGTGCGCAGGCGGGCGGAGTCCAGGCCGCAGCCCGAGCCGATGATCTTCTTGGGATCGTAGCCGGTCAGGTGCCACAGCTCGGTGCACATGACGTCGCAGGGGTTGGAGATGGAGACAAAGATGCCGTCGAAGCCGGCGTCGACGATGCGCTTGGCAAAGGTGCGCGCGGCGTCGGTGGTAAAGAACAGCTCGCCGTCGCGGCTGCCGGCGGCCAGCGCAACCTTGCCGGCGGCGTTGACGATGACGTCGCAGCAGGCCAGCTCCTCGTAGTGGTCGTAGCAGTTGACGATCTTGGTGTTGTACGGGACAAACGAAAGGGAGTCGCGCAGGTCCTGGACCTCGGACGTCACCTTGGCCTCGTTGATATCGCACAGGTACAGCTCGTCGGCAATGCCCTGCATAAGCAGGCTGTTAGCGACATGTGCTCCTACATGGCCCTGGCCGACCACACCGATCTTACGCGTCTGGTACATATACGTATCCTTTCGGCCGAGTTTTTCGCGTCGGACCATTGTAGCGTCCTGGCGTCACTTTGCTAAGCTAAAGTGCCGTAGATTTTTGGGACATGCCTTAATTTCTACTTTTGCGGCGTTTTAGGGCGAACAGTGCCCGTATGGTCGAAAGGTAGAAATAAAGGCATGGTTGATTTCCGATCTCAGCCGAACACATTGAGCAAATAG